>NZ_JBHJUK010000060.1:0-49742 GCF_042266225.1 Kitasatospora sp. NPDC056181 | reverse complement strand
GCCCCTCGGCCGACCAGGCCCGGCCCAAGCTCCAGCGCGTCAACGAGCAGCTCACCGCCGCCGTCACCGAGGCCACCGCCATCGCCTCGGTCTTCAAGGACGCCGGGAACGACTTCAAGGCCGCCAAGGCCAAGCTGGACAAGGCGGTGGCCGACGCCCGCGGCGCAGGGCTGACCGTGACCGACGACGGCACCGTCAGCTGGCCGCCGGCCGACTCGGCCACCCGGCACGACCCGGACGCCAGCCGGGCCTACAACGACGAGTACCGCACCAAGGCCGAGGCGGCGCGGAAGGCGATCGACTCGGCCGTCCAGGAGGCCACCGAAGCCGACGAGCGGGCCGCCTGGGCACTGCGCTCCGACGCGACGGCCCCCGACGACCTGAAGTCCTTCAACGCCAAGGCGGTCGGCGCCGGCCCGGACGCGGACGGCATCCGCGCCGCCCAGCTCGCGGGCAAGGGCGGCAAGATCTCCGACGCCGAACTCACCGAGCTCAACTCGCTGTTGGCCGCCAACCAGAACGACCCGCTGTTCTCCACCCGGTTCTACCAGGACCTCGGCCCCAAGGGGACGCTCCAGGCCTGGAACAGCATGGTCGGCGACGAGTCGCAGTTCAACGGCGCCAGCGACGCCCGGTGGAAGCAGTACCAGGAGCTCCAGAAGAACCTCGGGCTCAACCTGGCCACCGCCACCCGCACCACCAACGTGCCCCACCTGCCCGACCAGTGGGCCGCCGACCTGCGCAAGGCCGGCGCCGAACCGCTCTGGGACAAGCCCTACCGGCAGAGCGGCATGGACTACGCGCCGTACGGCTACCAGGTGCTGTCCGGCATCCTGCGCACCGGCGACTACGACCCGCACTTCCTCAACCCCATCGCCGAGCACGTCACCCAGCTCGACACCGACGAGAAGTACTGGCCCGCCCCGGTGTTCGGCCCGCGCAGCGACCGCCGCGGCTTCAACCTGCTGGGCCAGGACGGTGGTTCGGGCTTCGAGCCGACCACGGCCATCCTGGAGGCGCTGGGCCACAGCCCGGAGGCGGCCACCAAGTTCTTCCACGACGCGCCGACCGCCTACAACACCGACGGCACCGTCAACCCGAACGGCAAGGCCAAGCCCGCCGACTACCTCGACTACTTCACGCACGACAAGGAGTACACGCCGGACACCGTCTCGCAGAAGAACGAACTGCGCCAGGCGGGGATGAAGAGCGGTCCGGACGCGCTCGGCCACGCGCTGGAGGCGGCCACCACCGGCCGGGCCTACGACGACCACTCCGGCACTCCGGCCAAGCACACCGCCGACCAGGCCGACGTCATGAACAAGGTCGTGCAGACCTTCGGCACCCACGGCAACGGCGGCGTCCTCGACGACCTCAAGGGCGAGGACGCCAAGTTCGCCCCGCTGCGGGACAGCCTCGGGCACATGTCCGCCGACTACATCGGCGACGTCCAGCGGGCGCTCTCGCCGCACAAGGACGACCTGCCGGTCAACGGCGCCCCGGCCAACCTGAAGGAGGCCCCGGTCCGCGGCCTGCTGGACGCGCTCGGCCGCGACCCGGACGCGTACGGCGCGGTGGCCAACGCCAACCAGGCCTACTCCACGGCGCTGGTCCGCGGCCACATCGAGAACGGGACCGACTTCGCCCGGCTGGAGTCCGACATCGACTCCACCTCGCGGGCCGGCGGCGTCATCGGCGGCATCCTCAACGAGGCCCGGATCAACGAGGTCCACCAGGAGCACGCCACCTCCGACAAGGAGTACAACGAGGCGCTGGAGAAGAACGCCGGCTACGCGAAGACGGCGTTCACCACCACGATCGGCGCCGTCACCGAGAAGGTGCCGATCGCGGGCGAGGCCGCCAACTTCCTGGTCGAGGAGATCACCGACAGCGTGGTCAAGGCCAACGAGCGCGACACCACCGAGGACGGCCGCCAGGAGGGACGCGACTACGTCGCCGAGGGCCGGGAGGGCACGGCGCTCGGCGCCAAGCAGGCCGTCATCGACGCCGCCAACGGCACGAAGCTGAGCCCCGAGGACGTCCGGCGGCTGGCCGACAGCGCCGGCGACCGGGCCCTCGACGGCTACACCGACGGCTCCGGCGGCAGCCAGAGCTCC
This sequence comes from Kitasatospora sp. NPDC056181, assembly GCF_042266225.1. Classification (NCBI taxonomy): domain Bacteria; kingdom Bacillati; phylum Actinomycetota; class Actinomycetes; order Kitasatosporales; family Streptomycetaceae; genus Kitasatospora; species Kitasatospora sp. NPDC056181. The sequence goes on along the minus strand of NZ_JBHJUK010000060.1, from coordinate 47,625 downwards.
AACGGGACGGTCTCCGGATGACGCGCGCAGCACGCCCCGCAGCGGCCGCCGGGCTCGTCCTGGCCGCCGTCCTCGGCCTCACCGCGTGCGGCGGCGACGACTCGGGCAAGGCCGCCGGCGGCGCAACGGCGTGCGACGGGGTGGTCGCCACCGACCGCGCGGGCGCGTTGCTCGACGACGGCGCCGCCCCGGCGTACAAGCTCGACAAGCAGCTCGACGCCGCCCAGCAGCCCGGACTCCAGCTGCTGGGCTGCACGGCGGAGGCCGCCAAGGGCCTCGGGCTCAGCGTCCGGCTGACCGGCAGCGAGACCCCGGGCGGCGGCCTCAAGGGGCCCGAATCGCAGCCCGGCGAGCAGGTCTACTCGCTCGGCTTCGGCGACCGCAGCCAGGTCACCCGGTGGGGCGCCCGGCTGACCTTCCGGTGCGACGGCACGTACGCGAAGCCCGGCAAGCCGCTCTACTTCACCGCCGAGGCCGCCCCGTACCGGGCCTCGGGCCCGGCACCGGAGTCGCCCGCCGCCCGGTGGACCCCGGAGGCCTGGGCCAGGCTCGCCACCGACAGCGCCCGGCGGGCGGCCGGCGGGGTGCTCGGCTGCACCGCTCCGGTCGCCTGGCCGAGCGGGGAGCCGACGCTCTCGCCGGCCACCGCCGCGCCGACCCCGTCCGGAACCTCCGGGTGACGTTCCGGACCGGCACCGCCGCCGACCCGCCGACGGGGCGCCGCCTGGTGCTCGGCGCCCTCGGCGTGGCCGTCGCGGGCGCCGGGGCCGTCGGCTGGCTGGACTGGGACCGGCACCGGCCGGCCGAACCCCCCGGCCGGGCCGCGACGCTGTGCGACCTGCCCACCGCGGCCGGGACGCCGCTCGGCCGGCTGCTGCCGGACGGCGGGCAGGAGACCGAGGAGCGTCTCTCCCGCTGGGTGCTCTCGACCGACCCGAAGGGCTGTTCGGTCCGGGTGGACGGCCGGACGGCGCTGACCGTCCGGGCCACCGTGCACGACGGCTCCGTGGAGCCGCTCCCGGTCGGCGACGCCCGGCCGGACGAGGTGAGGAGCTTCGACGCCGGCTCCCGCTCCGCCTCCTGGCCCGCCGGCGCTGCGGTGGCCGAGTACTGCCCCGGGAAGCAGCAGCCGATCCGGCACGTGGTGGTGGAGGTGGCCCCTGGCGAGGCCGCGCGGACCGGGCACCCGGACGGCGACCGGGCGGACTTCGAGGCCATCGCCTCGGGCCTGCTCGGCGCCTACCGGAAGGCGGTGTGCGCGTGAGGGCGACCGCGGACGGCGCACGACGGGCCGGCGCCGCCCTCGGTGTCCTGGTCCTGCTCGGCGGCGGCCTGGCCGGCTGGCACGCGTACCTCGACGCCGCGGCGGACCACCCGCCCGCGGTGTCGCTGAGCCACGGCGAGTGCCGGGGCGCCCTCGCCGACGAGCGGGTCGGCCGGCTGCTGGGCCCGGCCCGCACCGTCCGGGTGGAGAGCGACTACCGGCCCGCGGAGGACGGCCGGCCACCCCGGCTGCGCTGCTTCGCCGCCGGGCAGGGCGAGCACGCGCTCTCCTTCGAGGTCGAGGCGGCGCGGACGGCCGAGGAACGCGCCGACGCCGCCGCGCGGGCGCTCCCGAAGGGGGCCCGCAGGTTCGACGGCGGCGGGGCCGACCACCGCACGGGCGTGCTCCGGTTCGACTGCGCGGTCAAGGCGCCGGAGACCGGGGAGGAACGCACCGCCCACTACCTGGCCACGGTGAAGGCCGGCCCGCGGGACAGGCCGCCGGCCACCGGGCCCGGCGAGGAGACGATGGCCGATCTGGCCGTCGTGCTCAGCCGGCAGGCGGCGGAGCAGGTGCTGGGCTGCACCGGCCCGGTCGACTGGCCGGCCACTCCGGTGCGGTTCGCGTAACGCGCCCCGCGGGGGGTGCGCACCGGGGCGGCGCGGGGCGGTGCCCCGGGGCGGCGCCCTCCCGGGCGGGCGGCACTTTGACGGCGCCGCCAGCCCGGGGGATCAGGCCAGCAGGTCGGACTGCAGGGTGACGACCTGGCGGAACGCCGCCGTCCTGACGCCCTTGGGGTTGGTCATGGTGACGACCCCGAGGACGTCGCCCGCCGACAGGTACGCCACCCGGCCGGTCGGTCCCGCGTCCGGACCGGTGGCCGGGGTCTCGCGGGTGGCGAGGTCGACGCCGTTGACCTCGTCCCAGCCCTGGGTCGGGCCGGTCTTCAGGCCGGGGACGTCCTTCGGGTCGCCGTTGGCGCGCAGGTCGGCGAAGACGTCCCAGGCCTCGGGCGAGCCGCCGAAGGCGAGCAGGCGGATCTGGGTGCGGGTGCCGTCGGTGGCGGTCCACTCCCGGACGGTCGCGGCGCGGCAGGCGTTCTGCAGCAGCAGGGCGCGCACCTTGGCCGCGTCCTTCTGCTCGCCGGCGAGGGCGTCGCAGGGAACCCAGTCGGCCGTGGCCGCGGCGGTGGCCCCGGCGGTCGGCGCCCCGGTGGTGGGGGCGGCGGACGGCGTGGCCCCCGCGGTCGGGCTCGCGGCCGGGCTGCCGGACGCGGCCGCCGAGGCCGTCGCGCTCGCCGGTGCGGTCGGGCTGGGGAAGACCACCGGCGCCAGCGAGCCGCCGGCCTCCTTGGGGGCGGGCAGGAGCAGGTACCGCAGGTCGGCGGCGTGACGGCTCTTGCTCTCCCTGGGCACGGCCTTGCCGGAGGGCAGCGGCGGCAGGACCAGGGCCGGGAAGGTGTAGCGGCCGTCGCGCTCGGTGGCCAGGCCCGGGATGTCCGTGCGGTCGGGTGTGGTGACGGCCACCGCGGCTTCCGTACCGGCGAGCGCGCAGACCAGGACGGCGGCGCTCCAGCGCACCGCCGCGCGGCGCCGGCGGGTGCGGCGGGCCGCGAGCTCCTCCGGGCTCAGCGGCTCGGGGACCGGCGGGGCGACGGGGACGCCCCACGGGTCGGCGGGTGCGGCGGCGGGCGCACCGGTGACGGCCCCCGGCGAGGGCGGCGCGAACGCGGCCGGGGGTGCGACGGGCGGCGGCGCGGGCGCGTCGGCGGGGGTCGCCGCGCCGTCCTGCGGGGTGACCGCGCCGTCCTGCGGAGCGACCGCGTTGTCCTGCGGGGTGGCGTGGTCGGTCATGCGGACGCTCCCGGGGTGGCGAGGCGGTCGAGCTGCTGGGTGAAGAGGGCGACGATCCTGTCCTTGGGCAGCGGTGCCACGCCCTCGGCGGTCATGACCACCAGGAGGTCGCCCTCGGCTGCCGAGCACTCCAGGTAGTCGATCGGGGCGGCCGGCGGGGCGGGCATCAGGTAGCAGTGCGCCTCGGGGTGGTTCGGGATCGCGGGGCCGATGCGGAAGATGCCGGTGTCGCCCGTGAAGACGGCGGTGTACTCGTTCAGCTTCTGCACCTCCTGCTGGTTGAACTGGCGCAGCTTCATGCCGATGACCAGGTCGTCCGCCTTGGCCTTGTAGCTGCGCACGCCGGTGGCCTTGACGTGCAGGCCCTCCCAGTACTGGCGCAGCTTCTCCTGCTTGTCCTTGGGGATCTGCAGGAGGTCGTTGTCCAGCTCCGCGGAGAGCTGGTCGGCGCTCAGCTCGACGTCGTTGCCGTAGCCGCCCTCGTCCGGGCCGAGCGAGTACCCGACCGGAACGGGCAGCAGCAGGTCGCGCAGCGAGCCGAAGTGGTTGCCGTTGGACTTGGCGCCGAACGGGGTCGGCGTGGCGGTCGGGGCGGGGGCGGCCGTCGGCCCGGCGACGGTGACGGGCGCGGGGTCGTCGTACTGGGTCTTGATGATGCCGATGCCGATGGCCACACCGACCAGGGCCGCCGCGACGGTCGCGCCGGTGGCGCGCAGGAGGCGGCGCGAGGACGGGGCGGGGCCCGCCGGTGCCGGCGCCTCGGGGGCGGACGGGGCCGCGGCGAACGCCGGCGGCAGGGGCGCCCCGGGGGCGGGCGCCGGCTCGGGGGTCGTGGACCCGGTCACGCTGCTGTCGCTCATACCAGCCGCTCCCACTGCTGCTTGGCAAGGCCCTTCAGGACCTCGGGGTCCACGGGCTGGGTGCCGAAGACCTTGATCTCCATCACCACCGTGCCGCGCTGCGCGAGCGCGGTGCCGAGGTAGAACTGCTCGGTGGTCTCGGCCCAGTACGAGGCCTCGCTGTCGACCTGGTAGCCGCCGTTGGCGTCGTCGGCGAACGGCTTCAGCCGGTAACCGGACGCACGGGACTTGGCCTCGGCGGCGCGGTCGGCCGAGAACTGGATCAGCGAGACCCGGACCTTCAGCCCGTCCTTCATCCAGTCGACCTCGGCGGCGCGCCGGAACTCCCTGGCGTTCAGGTTCTTGAAGGCCTCCGCCGACCGGCCGCTGTGCTCGGCGAGTTCGCCGACCGAGATCCAGCTGGGGGTGTCCGGGTAGTCGCCCCACGCGGTGCTGCCGGAGGGGGCGGAGATCAGCAGCTTCCGCAGGTCGCCGTCGATGGCGAGCGGCTTCGGCGCGGCCGCAGCCACGGCCGCCGGGTCCACCGACCCGGCCGGGTAGGACGGCAGCGCGACCTGGATCGGCGGCAGCGGCGTCGGCGGGCGGCTCGCCTGGACCGCGTAGCCGACGGCGCCGCCGACGACGGTGCCGAGCACCAGCCCGGACACCAGCAGCAGCACCGGCCGCGGGCGGCGGGGGCGGCGGACGGGCGCGGGCGCCTCGGCGGGCGGGAAGGCGTACGGGAGGGCGGGCGCCGGTGCGGGCTGCGCGGCGGCGGCCGGTGGTGCGGCAGCGGCCGGCGGCTCGGCAGGCGGTGCGGCGACCGGCGCGGGCGCGTCGGCGGGCGACGGCTCCACGGGTTCGGTGGTCACGGAGTGGCTCCAGAAGGGGAAGGGTGACGGCGGACGCGGGCGGCGGCGGAACTCAGCCGCCGGAGGACAGCCACTCGCGCTGGCGCTTCATCAGTTCGCTCAGCAGTGCCTTGTCCGGATTGCCCTTCACGTCGACGTCGATCGTGTACTGCACGTCGCCCTGGCTGGAGATGCCGGTCATCGAGCCGGTGTAGGCCTGCTGCTTGGGCTTGTGCACGTAGCCGTGGGCGTTCGGGTCCCCGTCGATGTCGATCGGGTCCAGCTTCATGGTGTAGTTCCTGGCGAAGTCGCCCGCTCCCCCGGTCGACGCGAAGCGCATCAGGGTCACCGTGACCTCGGCCTTGCCGTCCGCCGTGCGGTACGTCCGGTTGGCGGCCTCCTTGTACCCGTAGGAGCCGAGGATGCGCATGATGCCGTCCTGGTTGCCGAAGTTCGCGGCCACCTCGTCGTCGGTCATCGTCATGCCGTCGGCCGGGCCGTAGGACTCGCCGCCGTCGGGGATCGGGAGCAGGAAGTAGCGCAGGTCGCCGTCGTGCCTGCCGCCGCTGACGCTGCCCTTGACGGTGCTGCTCGGCTTGGGTGCGGGCGCGGCGGTGGCCGGTGCCTCGGTGGTCGGCGCGGCGGTGGGCGTGGCCTGGGCGGTGGCGGAGGCCGACGCGCCCGGGCCGGTGCCCGGACTCACACTGCGGCCGTTCTGCCCCGCGTTCGGCGAGGCACCGACCGCTCCGGCGACGACCGCCGGCCCGGGGTCGGGCTTGCCGACGGCCACGGTGACGGCGGCGCTGGCCGCGGTCACGGCGAGGAGGCCGGCGGTGGCCAGGACGACTCCGACAGCGCGCGGCAGCCGTCGCGGGGACGCGACGCCCTCGACGGGCGCGGCCCCGGGCGCGAACGCCGACGTGGGCGCGGTCACGGGAGCGGAATCGGGCGCGGCCACGGGAGCGGGAGCGGAATCGGACCCGCCACCGGGCGCGGACGTGGCAGCGGAATCGGGTGCGGAAGCGGTTTCGGACGACGCCGTGTTCGCCGGATCGGCGGCGGACGGCACGTTTTCGGGCGCGGACAAGGAACTCCCCCGGGGGACATGTGGAATGTCGCGCACGGGCCCCTCGCGGGCCACCCCCCGTGGCTCCCCGGACCGACCGTCACGCGTCTCACCAGGAATTATGAGAGCCCGTCCACTCCCCTGCCAACAAAGTTAATCGCCGCACTCCCACCCATGGTCGACTATTCGGACACGCCGTGATCGAACCGCAATGGGCGGGTCGGCCGCCGCTGCCGACCCGCCCTCGCCACCACGTCGACCCGCACCGCACCGCACCGGGCCGCAGCCGCATGCGCCGTACCGCGCCGTACCGCCGGTGCTGCGCCGCGCCGGGCGCGCTACGCGCCGATCGCCGCCAGCACCTCCCCCGCCGCCCGGGCGCCCTCGGAGGCGCCGCCCTCCATGTAGCCCTGGAAGTCGTACGAGGTGTGCTCGCCGGCGAAGTGCAGCCGCCCCTGGGCGGTGCCCTCGTACCCCGCCCAGCCGGTCAGGTAGCCGACCGGCCAGTACGAGTAGGCGCCGTACGAGTACGGGTTGAGGTGCCAGGCGGACAGCGTGGCCCGCCCGTTCCAGGCGGCGGACGTGCCGGGCCAGAGCACGTCGATCTGGCGCTGGTAGTCGCGGGCCAGGTCCCGGGTGTACGGGGTCGAGGCGTCCGTGAACGCGGCCGGCGGGGTGAGTCCGCGGGCGAGCGAGCCGCCGCCGTACTGCACCAGGATGCCGCTGCCGCCCGGCTGCCCCTTGGTGACGTCCCAGGCCTGCTGGAACGGCAGGTCGGCGAAGCACTCGGCGGCCGAGACGCCGGGCCACGGGCCGGTGCCGCGCCAGGGTCTGCCGGAGAACTGCATGTTGAGCTTGGTGCAGGCCCCCATCCGCATGTTCCGCAGCACCCCGGTCATCATCGGGTCGAGCCCGGCCCGGGAGAGGTCGACCCGCTGCTGGAGGATCGGCAGCGGCAGCGCCAGGATCGTGTGGTCCGCGGTGACGGTGCGGGTGCCGCCGCCGTCGAGGTCGAAGTCGAGGGTCTGGGAGCCGTCCGCGTTGCGGGTGACGGCGGTCAGCGTGTGACCCGGCCGGACGGTGCCGGCGGGCAGCGCCCCGGCTACGGCGTGAGGGAGTTGGTCGTTCCCGCCGGTGATGTGGTACCGCTCGTCGGAGCCGCCCCAGATGTTGAAGCTGCCCGGCTGGGCCTGCCAGGAGAGCATCTGCAGCAGGGCGAACGCGGACTGGTCGGTGGTGTCCGCTCCGTACTCGACGTTGTACGCGACGTCGAGGAGCGCCCCGAGGAGGCTGGAGGACCCGCCCGGCACTCGGGAGTCGATCCACTCGCGGACGGACGTCCGGTCCAGCCGGACGGCGGCCTCGCCGTGGTCGTTCCAGGTCGGACCGGAGCCGCCCGCCTGGACGTCGGACTTGATCAGCTGCCAGATCTTCTTGAAGTCGTCGTCGGCCTGCGCCCTCGGGTAGTACCCGCCGTGGAACCAGAAGTGCTGCTCGGCCTGCGACCCGTACGCGGCCGCCACGTCGGTGGTGCCGAGCCCGAAGCGCTGGCAGAGACGGAGCACCGTGTGGTGCCCGGTGTCCACCAACTCACCGCCGTACTCGGACACTTGTCCGTTCAGCCAGAGGCCGGGCCGGACCGCTCCGCCCCCCGAGTACATCCGGCCGCCGATCCGGTCCGGGTTGGCCTCGTAGACGGTGGCGGCGACCCCCTTGTCGGCGAGCGTGAGGGCGGCGTTGAGACCGGAGATGCCGGCGCCGATGACGGCGATCCGGGGCGCCGGGCCGGTGAACCTCTCGGCGACGGCGCTCTGCGCGCGGGCGGGCCGGACGCCGGCCGGCCCGAAGGCCGCCGCGCCGAGGCCGAGCGCGGCGGCCCGGGCCAGCAGCCGGCGCCGGGACGGACCGTCCGGCTCGGACCGCGCCTCGTCGCGCAGTCCGCGGTACTCGCCGACCGGCATCCCGAGCCGGTCGGCGGCGGCCTGATCGGCCACCAACTTCCCCAGGAGGCGGGCTTGTTCGGAACGCGGCATGTGGGAGTCCTTCCGTGCGGGGGCGGCCGGCCCAGTGTGCTGGCCGGCGCCCCCGCCACGGCAGGAGCAGCCTGTAGCCGGGCCCGTCAAAGGCTTGACGGCCTGCCACCGTGCGCGTCGCGCCCGGTCCGGCTATGGGGACCCGGTGACCCGGTTCAGGAGTGGGCGCGCTCGGTGGCCTCGACGACCTTGCCGGAGGAGTCGATCGCGATCTTGTAGTCGCCGCCCGAGCAGGGGTAGAAGCCCTTGGTGCCGGTCGGGTCGGCGAGGCACTCGCCGATGTGCTTCACCAGGTCGGCGACGTTGACGTCCTTCGAGGCCGTCATGACCGAGTTCAGGTGCCCCTTGGCGGTGGGCGCGAACGGCGCGCTCTTGTCGGCGCCGGTCGGCTGGAAGACGACGTCGTTGACGCCGCACGCGGTCTTGGTGTCCTTGTAGACCAGCGTGGTCGCCGTCGTCCCCTTCACGGGGTAGACCCACTTCTGACCCGCCGGCAGGGGCGTGGCGTCGCAGAACCCCTCGGGCCCGTCGCTCGCCCCCGCCGAGGGCTTGGCCGCCCCGCCGGTCTTGCCGGTCTGGCCGCCGGTCGGCGCCGCGGAACCGGTGGCCGCGGCGGTCGGCGCCTTGGTGGCCGGGGCCGTGGTGGCGGGCGCGCCGCCGCCCGCCTGGTCGGAGGAGTTGTCCGGCCCGCAGGCGGTGAGCCCCAGCGCCGCGACGGCCACCAGGCCGACGCCGAGCACCCGCTGGACGGTGACCGTTCCCCGGAAAGCAGACATGCTGAAAGAACCCCCGTTTAACGCATGATCAGATTGTCAGGTGCGGCGGAAAGACTAGCGCCTCGGTCGGATACCGTGACCGGTGGCGGGGCAGGGGCCCCGACCGCAGAGAACGCTCGGGGGAGCTCACATGCCAAATCCTGATCTGGCCTCGCAATTCACGGTCGATCCGGCCGCACTGGACGGCTGCGGGCAGAGCGCACAACACATCGGCGGGCAGATTCCGGGCGAGACGACGAAGATCACCGCTCCGAGCGACCAGGCGTCGGCGACCCTCGCGGGCTGGCAGACCGCCGCCTCCCTGCACAGCTGCAGCACCAACTGGAAGACGCTGCTCGACAAGCTCGGCGGCGACATGTCCGCCTGCGGCAGCAAGCTCGTCCAGACGGCCGCCGGCTACCGCCAGGGCGAGCAGAGCGCCTACGCGCACCTGCGGGGGAGCAACGCGGCCGCCGGCGGCGGGGCACCGGCCGGCGCCGCCACCGACCCGTTCGGGACGGTACTGGCGAGCGAGACCGCAGGCGCCGGCCGGAAGGACCGGTAGCCGTGGACATCGCGACGCTGTACAACGCCAACATCACCAACATCACCATCGCCAAGAACGCCTACGACGCCCTGGCCACCGCCTTCGGGCAGCACGTGGACGCGTGGCAGCGCGAGGTCGCCGACCGGCTGGCCGCCTCGCACTGGACGGGCGACACGTCCGACAAGGCACAGGCGGAGATCCGGGACCTCAGCACCAAGCTCCAGGCCGCCCGCCAGGAGATCTCCTTCGTCAGCCGCGCCCTCGCCGACGCCGCCGAGGCCTTCGCGGCGGCCCAGTCCCACCTGATCAAGGCCCTCGACGACGCCAAGGCGAAGAAGTTCAACGTCGCCGCCGACGGCCGCATCACCTGGGACAACGAGCCCACCTCCGCGAACTACGCCGGCGACGGCGCCGAGGCGGCCGCCAAGGACATCAGCAAGCGGATCACCGACGCGCTGAACGAGGCCGACCACTCCGACGGGGAGATCGCCAAGCGGCTGAACCACCTCTCCCACAACGCGACCAGCGGAACCGGCCTGGACGCCGGCACCGCCAAGGCCGACCAGGACGCCATCGCCGCCCTCGACCAGGCGCCCCCCGCCGGCACCGACCCCAACGCCGTCAAGGCCTGGTGGAACAGCCTCACCGACGAGCAGCAGCACCGGTTCGTCCTCAACCACCCGGACCAGATCGGCAACCTCGACGGCATCCCGGCCGTCACCCGGGACGAGGCCAACCAGATCCGCATGGCGCGGACCAAGCAGGACCTCCAGACCCAGCTCAACCAGCTGGGCCCGGAGCCGCCGAAGACCGTCGTGACCCCGGGCGGGATCATCACCAACCCCATGTACAGCGCGTGGAAGACGCTGCACGACGACGCACAGGAGAAGCTCGACAGCATCAACACCATCGAGAGCCGGCTGAACGGCGACAAGCTGAAGGCCCGTGACGGCCGGCCGGCGTTCCTGCTGGGCTTCGACACCACGGGCAAGGGGCGGGCGATCATCGCGATCAACAACCCCGACACGGCGGACAACGTGCTCACCTTCGTCCCGGGTACGCACGCCCGCTTCGGCCAGGCTCCCGGCGACATCGACAAGGCGGACGAGATGGCCAAGACCGCCGCGGAAGCGGACCGCACCAAGACGACGGCGACCATCGCCTGGGTGGGCTACGACGCGCCGCAGAACCTCGTCCCCGAGGCCTCGTCGAACTCGTACGCCGAGAACGCCGAGAAGGACCTCGCCCGCTTCCAGACCGGCCTGCGCACCACCCACGAGGGCGCACCGTCCCACAACACCCTGATGGGCCACAGCTACGGCAGCGTCACCGTCGGCTTCACCATGCGGGACCTCAGGCCCCCGGTCGACGACGTCATCCTCGTCGGCAGCCCCGGGGTCGGCGTCGACCACGCCAAGGACCTGAACATCGACCCCTCCCACGTCTACGTGTGCCGCGGCAGCGAGGACACCATGATCAAGAACGCCGCGCGCACCGGCCTGCTGTTCGGCACCGACCCGGTGGCGGACGAGTTCGGCGCCCAGCACCTGCCGGCCGGGGACACCGACCACTCGCACTACTGGAAGCCCGGGACACCGCCGGTCGCGGCGTTCGGCGCGGTCGCGGCCGGGAAGTGGACCGGCTGATGAAGCGGACGAGCACCCGGCGGGTGGCCGCGGCCCTGGCACTGCTGTTCACGGTCGCGGCGTGCGGCCACGACTCCGACAGGCCGACCATGACCCGGGCCGAGGCGAAACAGCGGACGCAGGACTACATCGCCCAGGTACTGGCCGCGTTCCCCCAGCCCGTCACCGCCGCCGCCGGGCGGGAGAACGACGGCTACTGCTTCAAGGACGACGCGGTCTCCGAGGAGGACGGCCGGGTCAACGCCGTCACCGAGAAGACGCTGCCCGGCGTCCCCCTGGCGAAGCACGCCGAGTACGTCGCCGCCTTCCGCAGCAAGGCCGAGGCACTGGGCTTCACCTCGACCGGCTCCGGGACGTCGCTCTACTTCACCAACAAGTCGAACGACTTCTCCGCCAGCATCATGGAGATCGGCGACGCCGAACGGACGCTGCAGATCGGCTTCGTCTCCCCCTGCGTCTGGCCGGACGGCACGAAGCCGCCCGGCTAGGAGCGCGCCACCGGACCGGCCCGGGCACCCCGGGCCGGTCCGGCGGCGGAGGGCCGGAGGGCCGGAGGCACGCGTGGCGACCTCCTCGACCGCGGCGCCGCCGGGTCCGCGAGGAGACCGAGGAACCGCGAAGGAGGACGACGACGTGACCGACCTGCCGGAGGACACCCCCGAGAGCGCCGCGCAGAAGCTGGACAGGATCCGGACACCGGCCGAGATCGATGCGGCGTTCGATCGTGGCGACCCCTACGTCGGGACGGCCGTCATCCGGCTGGTCTTCAGCTGCGAGGACTTCGACGTCGTCGCGTCGCGGGTGGAGCGGGCACTGCGGTCGGCGGACTTCACCACGCGCGAGCGCGGCTGCACGGCCGCCGGAGACATGACGCGGGTGTTCGGGAGACTGTCGCCGGGGATCTACCGACGACTGCGGGAGATGGGCCCCAAGGGCCAGGCGGAGGACCCCGTCTCGGACGTTCTGACGTTCATCCCGTTCCGCGAACTCCCGCGGTGGTTCAAGCTGCAGAAGATCCGCAGCACGGTGATGCGGTTCTGCTACCGGCGATGGAGTTCGATCGTCGATGCCGGCGACTTCACGGCCCGGCTGGTGAAACGCGTGGCCGGCCGGCCACGCGGCCGTGCCGGAGGATAGCGGCGGTCGCGCCGCGGGGACGGCGTGACCGCCACCGGGCGGACCCCTCGGCACCCTCACAACCTCGGTCTGTCCGCTCGCCCACCGCAGCCTGACCTGCGGAAACGCTCACCAAGGGTGCCCGGGAGCTGCCCGGCCTCAGATCGCGATCAGTCGGACTCGACCGCCGCAGAGCTTGGCCATGTCGTCGACATCCGACGTGAGCATCGCCACCGGTCCCGGTTGGCGCAGTGCCATCTCGGCGACGGTCGCGTCGATCGCGTACTTGTGGCCGTGCAGGCCCGCCTGCTTCAGCAACTCGGCAGAGGCTCGGGCGGCCTGCTCGGTGACCGCCTCGATCTTGACCTGTGAGAGCACCCAGTTCAGCCGAGGAGCGCTCACCCGGGCGTGCATGACCTCCACGATCGTGTTGGCGCAGACCACCAGATCGGCCGCCATGGAGTGGAAGGACCGGATCATCGCGAGCACGCCACGGTCCTGTGAGATCCAGGCGGATACTCCCTGGGAGTCCAGTACGACGGTCTCGACGCGCTCGCTCACGCGGCGGTCGCCGCGTTCCCGGGCCCGGCCGGGCCGAAGATCTTCGTATGCGCGGCGGCGAGCTCGTCGTCCGTGAACGCGCCGTGTGCCTCCTCGTAGCGGCGCAGCTCCTCACCGAGCAACTGGTGCCTGATCTGCCGGGCGACCGCTTCGGCAACATAGCCGGAGACGTTGTCCGTCAGTTTCTTCAGCTCCGCCACCTGCTCGGTGGGCAGGGTGACCGTGATCCGCGTCGTAGCCGCCATGACACGAGCATACTGCGGTATGCCTCGGCTTCGCCGGCCTTTGCCGGCACAGGGTCGACCGCATGCGCTGGAGCACGGTGATCCTCGTCCACCGGCGGGCCGAAGGACGGAAGATCCGCCGGCGGGCCGGGGAGGGACGCCGGCCGGTGCTCGGGGCCCGAGCGGCCCCCGGCCGGTCGGGCCCTTCCCGGACACGCCCGCGGTTGCGTGCACGGCCTGCTCAGGCGACGGGCGGGGTGGGGCGTTCGCGCAGGAGGAGTACGGCGTTCAGAACGACCACCGCGGCGGCGAGGCCGTGGACGCCGTACGCGGTGGCGGCCGACCCGTGGTTGCCCAGAACCGTCAGCATGTCCGTGAGGGGCGCGAAGGCGAGCCCCAGCAGCACCCAGCCGAGGGCCTTGCGGTGGCCGGTCAGCAGGAGCGCGAAGACGCCCAGGCAGATCGAGATGTCACGCCCGCCCTTGACGGTGAGGAAGCCTGTGCCCTCGTGCTCGGGCCAGCTCGGCAGCCCGAATCCGGCCGCGGACGCCTGCGGATCCAGCAGGTAGAGAAGGCCGATGTACAGGAGGAACAGGCCGCTCAGGACGGAGAGGACGGTGGTGAAGCGCTTCATGGCTTTCCTGTCTTTCGGGGAGTTCGGGGAGTGCTCGGGGAGTGGTCGGGGAGTGGTCGGGGAGTGGTCGGGGAGTAGGGGCGGTCCGGGCGGAGGCGGTCGGCGTGGTCAGCCCCGGACACGGCGGGTGGCGCGGGCGTACTGCGCGCGGCCGACGGCGTACCAGAGCAGTCGGGCGGGGAGCGGCAGGCCGCCGAGGATCGCCGCGCGTTCGGCCGCGTCGGCCTCCTCCAGGACCATGCCGAGGAAGAACAGCAGCTTGGGTTTGGGCGTGTGGGCCAGGAAGTGCTCGCCCATCGCGTTCCACTCGTGCAGCCACAAGTGCTGTGCCGCGAGCGGGAGCAGTGAGGTCTCCTCCTCGTCGAGGTGCTCGACGAGGACCGCGCGGTGCTCGGCGAGGACGGCCGTGAGCGCGTCGCGTTCCGCCTCCGTGGCCCCCGGCTCCCAAGCGGCCAGGGCCGCTTCGGCCGCCGCGAGGGTGGCGGCGACGCGTTCGTGCTGGGCCTCCATCCGCAGGACGAGGTCGGCTTCGAGGTCGACCCTGGCCAGCAGCGGAGGCCACAGGAACGCGTCCTCGCCGTGGTGGTGGTTGCTCAGTCCGAGCCGGTAGTCACGGAAGTGGTCCGCCAGCACACGGGCGCGGGTGGTGTCTCCGGGAGCCACGGCGGCGATCAGCTCGATGAGCAGTCGCGACTCGCGGCGCATTCCGCGGTGGATGACCACCATCTCGCGGGTGTTCGGACGGGTCTGTACGGGTGCGTTCGTGGTGTCCATGCGAGAAGCCTCGCCGGGGGCTCCTGGAGGGCGTTTGGAAGCGACTTGGAGGAACGCCCGGAGGAGGGCGGGCCGTCTACGATGTGCCTGGTGATGGTCTCCCTACGCGTGCTCGGCTCCTTCACGGCCGAGTGGAACGGCGGGCCCGTCCCGCTCGGCGGCCGGCGGCAGCGCGCGGTGCTGGCCCGGCTGGCGGTGGCGCGCGGCGCGGTCGTCTCGGTCGACCGGATGGTCGAGGAGATCTGGCAAGGCGCCCCGCCCGCACGGGCGGTGACGTCACTTCAGGCGTACGTGTCGAACCTGCGACGGCTGTTGGAGCCCGGAAGGGCGCCGCGCACTCCGGCCACCCTGCTGGTCAGCGCACCACCCGGGTACGCGTTGCGCCTGCCCGACGGTGCCGTCGACGCCTGGCGGTTCGAGCGGTTGCTCCACGAGGCGCGCGAAGTCTCGCAGTCGCGGCCGGAGGCCGCGCGGCGCCTGCTCGGCGAGGCACTGTCGCTGTGGCAGGGCACGGCGTACGCCGAGTTCGTCGACGACTCCTGGGCCCGTGCCGAGGTCGCCCGTCTGGACGAGTTGCGGCTGGTCGCACGCGAGTTGAACGTGGTCGCCGGGCTGAGGTCGGCGGATGCCGCCGTGACCGTTCCCGAGGCCGAACTGCTCACGCTCGACGAGCCGTTGCGGGAGGAGGGCTGGCGCCTGCACGCACTGGCGCTGTGGGCGGCGGGCCGGCAGGCCGACGCGCTGGCGACGCTGCGCCGGGCCCGCGCCGTCCTGGCGGCCGAGGTGGGTCTGGATCCGGGGCCGGCGCTGAACGAGCTCGAAGCGGCCATCCTGGGCGGTCGCACCGCGGTGCTGCAGGCCGCGACGGAGGTTCCGCAGCACCGGCCGCCGGCCTCGCCCGAAGGCCGGAACGCCCCGGCTCCGTCGCACCGCCCCGCGACCGGCACGCGCCTGTTCGTCGGCCGCGACGCCGAACTCGCCCGGCTGGTGGAGGCCGCCGGCCGGACGGCCGGCGCGGGGCCCGGGGTCGCGCTGGTCACCGGCGAGGCGGGTCTGGGGAAGTCGGAGCTGCTGGAGCGGCTCGGCGAGCGGCTCCGTGGTGACGGCTGGCTGGTCGCCGAAGGCCAGGCCACCGACGACGAGGGCGCGCCGCCCGCGTGGCCCTGGGTGGCGGCGCTGCGGACGATCGCCGCCGCCGCACCGCCCCCGGCCGAGTCGGCCGAGGTCCTGGCCCCGCTGCTCTCCGACCGCGCGTCCGGCCGGGGCCCCGACGAGGACGTGGCCGCCGGCCGGTTCCGCCTCAACCGCGCGGTGTCGCAGTGGCTCGCGGCGGTGGCCCGCGAGCGGCCGTTGGCCGTACTGCTGGACGACCTGCACTGGGCCGACGCCGAGACGCTCGCGCTGCTGACCGGCCTGACCGACCTGCCCTCGGGGACACCGGTCCTGGTCGTGGCCGCCTACCGTCCGGACGAGACCGGGGGCCCGCTCGCGGACCAGCTCGCCGTGCTCGCGGGGCGCTCGCCGCTGCGGGTGCCGCTGCCGGGGCTGCCCGCGGCGGCCGTCGCCGAGGTGATCAAGGCGGCCGGTACCGGGCCGGTGGACGCCGGGACGGTCGCCGCGCTCGCCGAACGCACCGGCGGAAACCCCTTCTACGTCTGGGAGAGCGCCCGACTGCTCGGCAGCGAAGGTGCGTTGGTGGCCCTGTCCGAGGTGCCGGAGGGCGTACGGGACGTGGTCCGGCGCAGGCTCGGACGCCTCCCCGAGGCGGTGGTGGCGGTGCTGCGGCTGGCCGCGGTCGTCGGGCGCGAGGCGGACGTCGAGCTGCTGGTCGGCGCTGCGGACACCGACGAGGACGGAGTCCTGGGCGCGCTGGACGCCGGTCTGGTCGCCGGGCTGCTGACCGAGCCCGCCCCGGGCCGCGTCCGGTTCACGCACGCGCTGGTGCGCGACACGCTGCTCGCCGATCTGAGCGGCCTGCGGGCCAGGCGCATGCACGGGCGGATCGCGGCCGGCCTGGAGCGGCTCGGTTCGGGCGACGTGTCCGCGCTGGCCCACCACTTCGCGCGGTCGGCGGCATCGGCCACGGCCGCCAAGGGAGTTCACTACTGCCTGCGCGCGGCCGACCTGGCGGCCGCCCGCTACGCCCACGACGCGGCGGCCGATCTGCTCGCCGCGGCGCTGGACTGCTTCGACCGGACGCCGGCCGGCCCGTCGGAGGACCGGGAGGCGGAACGCGTCGACCTGCTGGGCAGGCTGCTGCGCGCCCGGGTGCGGGCCGGGGCGGTCATGGCCGCCCGCGCGACCCGGCAGCGGGCGATCGAGTGCGCGGTCGGCACCGGACGGAGCGAGCTGGTGGTCCGCGCGCTCACCGCGTGGTCCGAGCCCACGCCGTGGCAGACCCGGCCGTACGGCACGGTCGACGAGCCCGTCGTCGCCCTGCTCGGCCGGTCGCTGGACCTGCCGGACCTGACACCCGCCGCCCGGTGCGGACTGCTGCTCGCCTACTGCGCCGAGCTGTCCGACGAGCGGAACCCGCGGGTGCGGGCCGCGGCCGAGGAAGCCGTGGAGATCGCAACGGCCCTGGGGGATCCCGGCCTTCGCGCGAGGGCGCTCGCGGCGCTGGTCCGCGAGCTCGACGTCGAGCGCGAGGGGGGCGGGCTCGCGCTGCGGAGCGAGGAGCTCGTCCGGCTCGCCACCGAGCACGACCTCCCTGCCTTCCGCTGGTTCGGTCTGTTCAGCCTGTCGACCGCCGCCGCCGCCGAAGGCGATGTCGCCGGTGCTTACGGCCACGTCGACACGTGCGTGGAACTGGCCCGGGCCTACCGGATGCCCGGGCCCGTCGTGGTCGGTCAGACCGCGCTGGCGACGCGGGCGCTGATCGAAGGGCGCACCGGGGACGCCGAGGAGCTGTACGCCGAAGCCACCGCCGCAATGGCCCGGCAGGGCTCTCCGCACGCCGACGGCTTCCTGCAGATCGCGACGGCGACGATTCGGACCGCTCAGGGAAGGCTCGGCGAGTTCGTCCCGCAGGCCCGGCGGCTGACCGAGGAGTACGGCCCGCCGATGGCGGACCTGCTCGCGGCGGCCCTGTGCGCCGCCGGGCGGCAGGACGAGGCCCGCACCGTCCTCGCCCGGGTCGGGCCGCTGCGCACGGACTACCTCCTCAAGGTCTTCGCGACCTTCCGGGCGATGGCCACGGTGGCGCTCGGTGAGGAGGAACGGGCCGACGAACTGTACTCGACCCTGCTCCCCCACCGTGACGCGCCGCCGCCCTCCTCGGGCTTCACCCTGGCGATCCGCCCGGTCGCGTACACGCTCGGCGAACTCGCCCGCCTGCTCGGCCGCGACGCCGAGGCGGCCGCGCACTTCGCACACGCGGCCGCCACCGCCGAACGGTGGAGCACCGCCCTGGGGCGCGGCGGCAGCGGCTGACCGGGGTCGTGGAAGGCGGTCGTGGGCGCCGGCCACCTCGGTCAAGCCTCGTTCACCCGTCGCACGCCGAGCCGGGCTGCACGCAGCCGGGGATGTTCCCGGCCTCGACCGCGCTGTCGTACGGGCCGTGCCGGGTGGTTCGGGGCCGGCCCCGCCCGGCGGAGCGGGCGGGGCCGGGCTGCCGTGTTCAGGAGGAGAGACGCTTCAGTGCTGCGGTGGCGATGCCTTCGACGTAGTTCGGGGCGTCGGTGGGCTGGCCGGTGAGCTCGACGATGGCGACCCTGGTGCCGCTGCGCAGGACCGCGACCCCGCCGGTGGCGGCGCCGTCGCCGTTGTAGGCCGGGTACCAGCGGGCGGTGCCGCCGGTGACGGTCAGGGCGTGGGCGGCGCCGTAGTGCCAGTGGCCGGCGGGCTCGTCCTGGCAGTCCTCGACGAGCGCGACGAGCTGCTTCTCCCAGGTGGCGGCCTCGGTCCCGGTGGGGGCGCTCGCGGCCGACTCGATCAGCATGCCGGGAGTGTCGAAGGTCCAGTCCACGGACGCGTACGCGGTGGCCTTGTCCTTGGTCAGGTCGCGCATCGTCTCCTCGCCGGAGCACGCGGACAGCGCCTGGCGTCCGGTCAGTGCGACGGTCGCGCCGACCGGGTTCATGCCCTTCTGGAAGTCCTCGCTCTGGACGAGGTCGGCGGAGCCGAGTCCGGGCGCGGTGACCGCAGCCGGGTGGGCGGCGGCGACCGCGGTGCGGTGCGCGGCGTCGTGCGCGGCACCGTCGGCGGTGGCCGACTGGGTGCCGACGACGCTCGCCGTGATCAGTGCGGCGGCGAAGCAGGCCGCGGCGGCGACCCGGTTGCGGCGAACGGACTTCCGCTGGACGGTCTGGTTCTCGGTCATCTGGTCCCCCTGCTGGTCGGGACGCCTGCTGCGTCCTCGTACAACCGGGGAGATGCCGCCCGAGGAGGGAAAGTTGGAGCCCTGACCCGCTGTTTCACAGCTGTGACAGAGCGGTCCTGACGACGCGGTCCATCGCGGCCGTCCCCAGGCAGGCGTGGACCTCCAGCACCGCGTAGTGGCTGCCGCTGCGCAGCACGGCGATGCCGCCGCAGGGCTCCTTGCCCTCGGGCGCCCTGCCGGTGGTGTTGAGCGATCCCGGGTAGTAGCCCATCCAGCTCGCGGTGATGTCGGGGGCGAGTTGCTGCGTCGTGGTCCTTCCGTAGACCCAGTGCCCTGGCGGTTCCTCCTGGCAGGGCACCTCCTCCAGCAGCAGGCGGTCGGCGAAGTTCTGCGCCCGGGAAGGGCTCGGGGTCTCGGCGGCGACCTCGCGGGCGACCTGGCCGTCGCGCTCGGCGGCCACCGTGGGGTCGTCCGGGTCGCTTCGGGGGCTGGTCATCAGCCCGCGGAAGTGGGCACCGCGCCCGCCGAGGGTCTGAGCGAGGGTCTTCTCGCCGGTGCAGGCCGCGTTGGCGTAAGCCCCGTCGCCCTCCCGGTCGGTGACGTGGATCCGCCCCGTGCCGAACTCCGGGCTGAACGCCGCGGGTTCCAGCAGGTTCGCGGTCGTCACCGGCCCGGTAGCACCGGTCGGCGAGGCGGAGCCGGAGCCGGAGGCCGAGGTCGCGGGCGTCGGGACGGACCCGCCGGGCGTCGCGAGAGCGGACGCGCCCTGGGACGCCCCGCCGACCGCGGCACCCGACCGCGCTGCCGGGTGCGCGGTGGCGCCGGGGGGCGCCGGCAGGACGAACCGGCCGGTCGCCAGCCCGAGCGCGGCGGCTGCCACCAGGGCGGCGACGGCGGACCGGGGCCGGACGACGGCGCGGCCGCCGTTCACAGACCGGTGACCAGGCGCCCGCGCATGAAGCGGCGGGCCTGGTGGATACGGTCCTTGACCGTGCCCAGCGGGGCGTTCAGTTCCTCGGCCACCTGGACGTAGGTCAGGTCGCCCAGGTCGCGCAGCACGAAGGACTCCACCAGGGTGGGGTGCTGCCGCTCCAGCGCGGCCAGCGCCTCCATCAGGTCGAGCCGGGTCCCGGCGATGACGCTGGTGGTGCGCGGGTCGACGGACTCGGGGAGGTCGGCGTGGCTGTCCTCGGCGCGCCGGCGCATCGAGCGGTAGGTGGACCGGGCGGCGTTCGAGGCGATCACCGTCACCCAGCCCAGGAAGGAGCCGTGGCCGCCGTACTCGCCCAGGTGCGTGCTGATGGACAGCAGCGCGTCCTGCGCGGCCTCCTCCGCATCGGCGTGGTGGGGCAGGAAGCGCGAGCAGCGACGCAGCACCACCGGCCGCAGCTTGGCCAGCAGGTACTCCCTCGCCCCCTGGTCCCCCGCCTGAGCAGCCGCCACGAGCCGTTCCAGCTCACCTTCCTCGAACACCCGGATCCCCCCGTTTCGTCCCGCCTGGCATCCCACCCCGCCGAACGGGAGTTCCGCACTCCCTCCGACTCCGGCAAAATGCTGCCACATGCACAAGCTCGGCCGTTATCTCCTCCTGGAGCGGCTCGGCGCCGGCTCCTTCGCGACGGTCTGGAAGGCCTACGATCCGGAGCTCGACACCGAGGTCGCGGTGAAGGTGCTGGCCGAGAACTGGGCCGCCAACGCCGATGTGCGCGAGCGGTTCCTGGCGGAGGCGAGGCTGCTGCGCCGCATCGCCAGCCCGCGGGTGGTCCGGGTGCACGACGTCGGGGTGCAGGAGGACCGGCCCTACTTCGTCATGGACCACGTACGCGGCGGCACCCTGGCGGACCGGGTCGGGCAGTGCGACCCGCAGGAGGCGCTGCGGCTGGCCGCGGAGGCGGGCTACGCGGTCCAGGTCCTGCACGAGGCGGGCGTGGTGCACCGCGACGTCAAGCCGTCCAACCTTCTGCTCTCCACCGGCCCTGCGCCCGCCGCGGTGCTGGTGGCGGACCTGGGCAGCGCGAAGCACCTGGCCGACGCATCCGGGCTGACGGTGACCACGGGCACGCCCGCGTACATGGCACCGGAACAGGCCTTCCAGACCGGCGGGATCGACGCGAGGGCCGACGTGTACGCGTTGGCCGTCGTGGCCTACGAGCTGCTGACCGGGCAGAAGCCGTTCGGCCCGGGCGGACGCGCCACGGCCCTGATGACCGACCAGCCGACCGCCTGGACGCTGCCGGCGCTCCCGGCAGGAGCGGAGCTTCCACCGCACGTCGCCCTGCTGCTACGGACCGCGATGTCCGTCGAGCCGGCGGACCGACCTCCGACCGCCCGGGCCTTCGCGGACCTGCTGCTGGCTCCGGCCCCGCAGTCCCAGTCCCCGGGGCCCGTCCGGGAAGGCCCCGGGTGGCTGACCCCGCGCGCGGTCTGTCTGGCGTCGGGCGCGGTGTTCACGGCGACGACCCTGCTGAGCTGGCTGCAGCGTTGAATCCGGCAGGCTCGGTCCCCATGCGGTCCAGGGGGTCGGGCCGGTCGGCGGCGAACGCCGGGCACTCGACCCGCCAGGTGAACAGATCCGGCAGGAACCGGGGGAGCGGCCCCCGGGCATGCCTCGTCAAGCCGGAGGGCGCCGGCCTCTGACGCCTACCGTAGGGTCGGCGGTATGCGTCTGAGCACGGTGATCCTCCCCATCCACCGGTGGGCCGAAGGACAGAAGATCTGGCGGCGGGCCGAGGACCTCGGCTTCCACGCCGCGTACACCTACGACCACCTGTCCTGGCGGTCGTTCCGGGACGAGCCGTGGTTCGGCTCGGTGCCGACCCTGACGGCGGCCGCGACGGCGACCGAGCGGATCCGCTTGGGCACCCTCGTGACCTCGCCGAACTTCCGCCACCCCGTGACCCTGGCGAAGGAGCTGATCACGCTGGACGACGTGTCCGGCGGGCGGGTGACGCTGGGGATCGGGGCCGGCGGGACGGGGTTCGACGCGACGGCCATGGGCCAGGAGGCGTGGTCGCCCAAGGAGCGGGCGGACCGCTTCGGGGAGTTCCTGCCGCTGCTGGACGAGCTGCTGCGCACCGACGCCACGACCCGCGAGGGCACGTACTACTCGGCGGTCGAGGCGCGGAACATCCCCGGCTGCGTGCAGACGCCGCGGGTGCCGTTCTACGTGGCGGCGACCGGCCCGCGCGGGCTGAGGCTCGCGGCCGAGTACGGCCAGGGCTGGGTGACGTACGGGGACCCGCGCGGGCCGGCGGACGTGCCGGTGGAGCAGGCGCCCGAGGTGATCGCGAAGCAGATCGAGAAGCTGACGGCGGCCTGCGAGGCGACCGGGCGGGACGTGGCGACGCTGGAGAAGGTGCTGCTCCAGGGCTCGACGGCGGAGAAGCCGCTGCAGTCGGTGGGCGCGTTCGTGGACTGGGCCGGCAAGTACCAGGAGCTGGGCATCACCGAGCTGGTCATCCACTGGCCGGTCCCGGACTCGATCTTCGAGAACGACCTCGCCGTCTTCGAGGAGATCGCCACCGAGGGCCTGGCCCAGCTGGGCTGACCGGCCCGGGCCGACCGGACGGACGAACGGACGGAGCGCTCACCCCCCCCCGAGGGGTGGGCGCTCCGTCCGCGTTTCCGGTCCGGGAGAAGACCTCCGCGCGGCACCCCGGCCCGCGCCCCGGCCCGCGCCCCGGCCCGCCGACAGGGGTCCGACGGGGTGGACCCGATGGGGCGGGTGCGATGGATAGGGCGTGGATAGGCGGGTGGTAGCGGCGCCGGTTCGGGCGGATAGCAGGGGCCGGGAGAGTGGTGCTCACCAAGGCGACCTCCGCCGAATCGTGAGGACACTCAAGATGATCGAATACCAGACCCGCCCGGCGTCGAGGGGGGCGACGTCCCCTGATACCGCCGTCGATGCCGCCGTGCTCAGCACGGTCGTCAAGCGCTTCACCAGCGCCAAGGGCGAGGAGTTCACCGCCGTGAACGGGCTGGATCTGCGGATCCGGCGCGGCGAGGTGGTGGCCTTCCTCGGGCCGAACGGCGCCGGCAAGACGACCACCATCGACATGCTGCTGGGGCTGACCCGCCCGGACTCGGGGCAGGTGGAGCTCTTCGGGCAGGCGCCGCAGCAGGCGGTGCGGGCCGGGAAGGTGGCGGCCGTCCTGCAGTCGGGCGGACTGCTGCCCGACCTCACCGTCGGGGCCACGGTGCACATGCTGGCCTCGCTCCACCCGGGCGCCGACGCGGAGCGCTGCATGGCCCGGGCCGGCATCGCAGAGCTGCGCAACCGCCGGGCGTCGGCGTGTTCGGGCGGTGAGCAGCAGCGGCTGCGGTTCGCGGTCGCCCTGCTGTCGAACCCCGAGTTCCTGGTGCTGGACGAGCCGACGGCCGGGATGGACGTCGCGGCCCGCCGGGACTTCTGGGCCGCCGTCCGCGAGGACGCGGCGCGCGGGATGACCGTCATGTTCGCCACGCACTACATGGAGGAGGCGGACCAGTTCGCCGACCGGGTGGTGATGATCAACAAGGGGTCGGTGGTGGCCGACGGTTCGGCCTCGTCGATCCGGGCCGCGATCAGCGGACGCACGGTGTCCGCCCTGATCAGCCCGTACGAGGCGGAGCTGGTGGCGAGGTCCGCCGGTGTCCGGTCCGCCACCACGCGCGGTGACCGGTCCTTCTTCAACTGCACCGACTCGGACGCCCTGCTGCGGGTGCTGGTCAACGAGACGTCGGCGACCGAGATCGAGGTCGCCCCGCGCAGTCTCGAAGAGGCCTTCATGGCCATCACCAACAACGGCCGCTCCGTCCAGAAGGGGATCTGATGGCCGCCCTCTCGGCGCCGGGCACCCGCCCGAGCTCCTCGCCGTTCGCCGGCGTGAACCCGACCTTCGTCCGCTACGAGCTGCGGCGGCGGTTCAACCGCCAGACCACGATCTTCACGGTGCTGCTGCCGGCCGTCCTCTACCTCGCCCTCTTCCGGACGAGCCCGAACAACGCGACGCTGCCGCACGGCAACTTCGCCGCCTGGATGATGATCGGCCTGGCCGTGTACGGCGCCGCGACGGCGGCCGTCAGCTCGGCGGCCACCATCTCGGTGGAGAAGTCGGTGGGCTGGATGCGCACGATCGCGCTGAGCCCGCTCACGCCGCCCGGGTACCTGCTGGTCAAGGTGGCCTGCTCGGTCCTGATGGCGGGCGTGCCGGTGGCCATCGTCGGGGTGCTGGGGGTCGCCACCGGCGCGCACGCCGACGCCGGCGTCTGGGTGACGTCGCTGCTGGTCGCCTGGTTCGGTGCGGCGGTGTTCGCCGCGCTGGGCATCGGGATGGGGCTGGCCCTGAAGCCCGACGTGGTGATGCACATGCCGGGCCTGACCATGACCGCGCTCGCCTTCCTCGGCAACCTGTTCATCCCGCTCGGCGGGACCATGCTGGAGATCTCGCGGTTCACCCCGATGTACGGGGTGGCGACCCTGGCCCGCTACCCGCTCACCGACGGGTACTCGTTCGGCGGGGAGCACTCCAGCGTGGCGGGTGCCGTCTTCAACCTCGTCGCCTGGTTCGCCGGCTTCTCGTTCATGGCGATCCGCCGCTTCACCAAAAGCACCGGCCGGCAGTAGCCGCCGCCCCACGGTCACCGCACCACCCGCACCGCCAGCGCACCACACCACGCGCACCAGACCACGCGCACCACCACCCCGCACCACCACCCCGCACCACCACCGACACCGCACCGGGCGCAGCGCGCCGTGCGAAGGGCACCAAACACGAAAGGGGGATAGAACAAATGTTCGCATTCATTGCGCCGGGCCAGGGCTCCCAGACCCCTGGGATGCTGGCCGGCTGGCTGCGGGACCCGGTCCACGCGGAGCGCGTACGGGCCTGGTCCGAGGCCGCCGACTGCGACCTGGTCCACCTGGGCACCAAGGCCTCGGCCGCCGAGATCGCCCGGACCGAGAACACCCAGCCCTTGCTGGTCGCCCAGGGCCTGCTGGCGCACGCGGCGCTGGACCGGGCGACGCCCGAGGGCAGTGCGGTGGCGGCCGGCCACTCGGTCGGCGAACTCACCGCGGCCGTGTTCGCCGGGGTGCTGACCGCCGCCGACGCCGTGTGGCTGGCCGCCGTCCGCGGCCGGGCCATGGCGGCGGCCTGCGCCGAAACGCCCACCTCGATGGCCGCGGTGGTCGGCGGGGAGCAGCCGGACGTACTCGCCCGGCTCGACGAACTCGGCCTCACCGCCGCCACGTTCAACGGCCCCGGCCAGATCGTCGCCGCCGGGCCGGTCGAGCGCCTGGAGCAGCTGGCCGCCGCACCGCCGCCCTCGGCGACGGTCAAGCCGCTGCCGGTCGCGGGGGCCTTCCACACCCCGTACATGGAGTCGGCGCGGCAGGCCTTCGCGGCCGCGGCCGGGGCGGTGCACTTCGCCCGGCCTGCCCAGCTCCTGCTCTCGAACGCCGACGGCACCGTGGTCACCTCGCCCGAGGACGTCCGCCGGCGGCTCGTCGACCAGGTGGTGCGGCCGGTCCGCTGGGACCTGTGCCTGCAGACCCTCGCCGAGCTGGCGCCCGAGCTGACGGTCTCGCTGCCGCCGGCCCGCACGCTCGCCAACATCCTCAAGCGCCGGCACCCGGACTTCGAGGTCCTGTCCGTCAACGCGCCCCGGGACCTCACCCGGGCCTACGAGCGGCTCGCCGCCGCCGCCGGAAAGGAGGAGCCCGCTCATGCTGGTGTCTGACCTCCTCGACCACCCGCGCGCCGAGCGCGGCGACCACCCCGCGGTGACCGACACCGAGGGCACGCTCGACTACCGCGGGCTCGGCAGCGCCGTGGACCGCGCGGCAGGCTGGCTGCGGGCCCAGGGCGTCACCACCGGCGAGCGGGTCGTCTACGCCGGCGGCAACGACCGCGCCTTCCTCGCCCTCTTCTACGCCACCCTGCGGATCGGCGCCGTCTTCGTGCCGGTGCACCCCGAGCTGACGGACGGCCAGATCGGCCACATCGTCGACGACTGCTCCGCCGCCCTGGCGCTCTGCCCGCCCGCCGCGGGCCGCACCGCCGGCCGCACCGTGGGGGTGGACCGCGCCTGGGAGGAGATCCTGCGCGGCCCGGAGGACGACTTCCGCGCCGAGCTCCCGGACGACGCCGTCGCGATGCTGATCTACACCTCGGGCACCACCGGCCGGCCGAAGGGCGTGGTCTGCCCGCACCGCCAGATGATCACGGCGGTCGAGGCGGTCAACGCCTGCCTGGGCTACACCGCCGACGACGTCGTCCTCTGCCGGCTGCCGCTCTCCTTCGACTACGGGCTCTACCAGGCCCTGCTCTGCGCGCTGACCGGCGGCACCCTCGTGCTGGCCAAGCGCAGCCACGACGTCGCCCTGCTGCGGACCATCGAGCGGGAGGGCGTGACGGTCGTCCCGCTGGTCCCCTCGCTGGCGCAGATGCTGACCCTGCTCCAGGGCAAGCTGCGCCGGCCGACCAGGGTGCGCCTGTTCACCAACACCGGCGCCCGCCCGGGCCGGGCGGTGATGGCCGAACTGCTGGACGTCTTCCCCGGATCGTCGTTCGCCTCGATGTACGGCATGACCGAGTGCAAGCGCATCTCGATCCTGGACCCGGCCGAGTACGCGACCCACCCCGACTCGGTCGGGCGGCCGATCCCCGGCGACCACGTGCGGATCGTGGACGCCGACGGACGGACGGCCGGGCCGCGGACGGTCGGTGAGATCGTCGTCTGGGGCCCGACGGTGATGGCCGGCTACTGGCGCATCCCGATGGACGAGCAGAACCGCTTCCTCCCCCGCGCCGACGGCTCCCTGGAGCTGCACACCGGCGACCGCGGCTACCTCGACGAGGACGGCCGGCTCTACTTCGTCGGCCGCGACGACGACGTGATCAAGCGGCGCGGCATCCGGGTGGCCCTCACCGAGATCGAGGACGCCGCCGAGCGCATCCCCGGGGTGACCGCCGCCGTCGCGCTGCGGCCCGACGCCGAGGGGGCGCCGCTCGCCCTAGCCGTGCAGAGCGCCCTGTCGCCGGACGAGATCCGCGCGCTGCTCAAGGGCCGGCTCGACCACGCCCGGATGCCCGACCTCATCGTCCCGATCACCGCGGTGCCGCTGACCGCGAACGGCAAGCCGGACCGCGCGGCCGCCAAGCGCCTGGTCGGCGAGCCGGCCGACGAGCACGGAGCAACGGCCCCCGCGGCCACGACAGACACGCAGCCTCCCTTCGCACAGACGAGGACCATCCATGAACCAGTCGCAGTTTGACCAGCTCGTCGAGCGGATCTGCTCGGTCAAGGTCACCGACCCGCAGACCCCGCTCGTGGACCTGGGCGTGGACTCGCTCCACACCATCGCCCTGGTGATGGCCGTCGAGGAGGAGTTCGGGATCGAGGTCGACCCCGACGCCCTCGCGGACCCCGCACTCGCCTCCCCCGCCGGCCTCCTGCAGTACGTGCAGACGCGGGCCGCCGCCCCGGCCCCGGCCGGGATCTAGGAACCGGGAAACCGATACCCATGTGGACCGACACCAGACCCGCGGCCGAGATGCCCCGGCTCTTCGAGCGGGGCGGGGACCTCATCTCCTTCGCGGGCGGCCTGCCCGACCTGGACGTCCTCCCGCTGGAGGCGATCTCCGGTCAACTCTCCCGCCTCGTCCGGCTCGGCGGGAAGCTCGCCTTCCAGTACACCACCCCGCACGTCGCCAAGGCCCTCGTCCCGGCGATCAACGACCTGATGGCCCGTGAGGGCGCCCACGCGCAGGCCGCGAACCTCGTCCCCACCAGCGGCTCCCAGATGGGGCTGATGGCGGTGGCCCTCGGGCTCGGCGCTCCGGGCGAGACCGTCCTGGTCCAGACGCCCGCCTACCCGGGCGCCACCGCGGCCTTCCGGACCGCCGGCCTCGACCTTTACTCCGTGGCCGACGACCGGGACGGGATGGACCCCGCCGAGCTGCGGCGGACGGTCCTGCGCCTGCGCGCCGAGGGGCGCACCGCGCGGCTGCTCTACTGCAACCCGACCAACCAGAACCCCACCGGCCGCACCCTCTCCGTCGAGCGCCGCAAGGAGCTGCTGGCGGTCTGCCGGGAGCTGGACCTCCTGCTGATCGAGGACAACCCGTACGGACTGCTCTCCTTCGACGGCGGGACGACCACCGCGTTCCAGGCGCTCGACCCGGACCGGGTGGTGTACCTGGGCACCTTCTCCAAGATCTTCGCCCCCGGCCTGCGGTCCGGCTGGATCGCCGCCCCGGACCACGTGCTGCCGGCCCTCAGCCGCACCGCCGAGGTGATCGCCCTCTCCCCGTCCGCCCTCGCCCAGGCCGCACTGGCCGCGTTCCACACCCGGGCCGGCTGGACCGACCTGATCGACGGCTACCGCGCCAGCTACCGGGAGCGCTGCGGCCTGATGGCCGACGCCCTGGAGCAGGAGCTCGGCACCTCCGGCCCCTGGACGTGGGAGCGCCCGAACGGCGGCTTCTACATCTGGCTGCGCCACCGCGACGGCGTGGACACCGCCCGGTACGCCGCGGCGGCGGCCGAGCACGGGGTCTCCTTCGTCCCCGGCGGCCACTTCAGCGTCGACGGTGAGCACGCCGACGGCCTGCGGCTCTGCTTCAGCCACGTCCCGAGGAAGAAGATCGCCGAGGGCGTCGCCCGGCTGGCCGCCGCGCTCGCCGGGCCGGCCCCGGAAGGCGGGGACCGATGACCGGCACCCTCCAGGCGGCCGGCCCCCTCGAAGCCGCCGCCACCGGCGGGGCTCCCCGCGCCCTCGACTGGTCCGCCCTCGCCCCGTCCTACCGGCTGGGCAGCACGGACTGGCAGGTCTGGGGGGTCGGACTGCTCCGCAACGCGGGCTTCCCGGTCTCCGGGCTGAAGCTCCTCGGCGGCGGGGACGCCCCCCGCGCGGCGGCGCGGCTGGAGAGCGGCGAGGCCGGCCACGAGGCCTTCCTGGCCGCCTACCAGGCCGACTGCGACGCCGAGACGGCGCAGCTGGCCGGGCTCGCCAGGGACGAGAAGGTCCGCCTGGCCATCGCCTGGCAGAACCGCACCGTCTACCAGATCCTCGACTCCCTGGCCTCCGGCAGGGGCAAGGAGACCAAGCGCCGCCAGCGCGAGCGCACCCTGGCCATGTACTGGCTGCGGTACTGCGCCAAGGCCGAGACGATCGGCTTCTTCGGCCCGGGCGCGTGGATCTCCGTCGGGCGGACCGGGCGGGCGGTCGAGTTCGAGCACGGCCCGTCGCTCACCTCGGCGAGCCGCACGTCCTTCGAACGCTGGACGGTGGCCGCGCTGGCCGACTGGATGGCCGGGCAGCCCGGCGCCCGCTGGTGGTTCCCGCCGGTGCTGCGGCCCGACGTGCACCTCGACGGCGACCGGCTGGTCCTGTCGAACCGCAAGGTGCTGCGGCTGCGCGAGGACGACGTCCTGGTGCTGCGCCTGGCCGACGGCGACCGCAACGGCGAGGCCATCGCCGACGCGCTGGTCGCCGGACGGCAGTGGGACGCGGCGACGGCGCGGGAGCGGGTGGACAAGGTCCTGAACCGGCTGCTCCGGCAGCGGGTGCTGGCCTGGGACGCCAACATCCCGGTCGACGTGCGGGCCGAGGAGGTCCTGCGCAGGCGGGTGTCGGCCGTCGGCGACCCGGAACTGTTCGTCCGGTTCGACGCGGTGCTCACCGAACTGGGCCGGCTGCGCGACGGCATCGACCGCGCGGCCACCGCCGAGGAGCTGGTGGGGGCGCTCGACGAGCTCGACGCGTTCTTCACGGCCACCACCGGGCAGGCCGCCTCCCGCGAGGAGGGCAAGGCGTACGCCGGCCGCACGCTCTGCTACCAGGACGCCCTCCGGGACTGCCGGATGGACCTGGGGCGGGACTTCCTGGACGGCATCGCCCGCCCGCTGGCCCTGGTCGCCGACGCGGCGGACTGGTTCGGCAACCGACTGGCCGAGCTGGTCGAGGCGGAGGTCGCGGACCTCGTCCGGGCCGCCGCGCAGCGCCACGGCACGGTGAACCTGGCCGACGTCTGGCCGCAGGTGCTGGCCCTGTTCTGGGGCGAGCACAACACCCCGGTGCAGGCCGCGACCCGCGAGCTGGCGCAGAAGTGGCGCGAGGTCATCGCGCTGGACCCGCAGGCCCCGCCGGCCGAGCCGGTCCGGCTCTCGGTCTCCGGGATCGAGGACCGCGCCCGCGCCGTCTTCGCCACCGGCCCGGTCCGCTCGCCGCACCTGGCGGTGCACAGCCCGGACCTCCAGGTGGTCGCCCCCTCCGTGGAGGCGGTGAACGCCGGCGAGCACACCGTGGTCCTCGGCGAGCTGCACGCCTGCCTGGCCACCCTCGACCTGCCGTTCCTCGACTGGACCACCGACCGGGGGTCGCTCCGGGACAAGGTCAACGAGGCGATCGGCGCGCCGCGGCTGGTGCCGCTGCTGCCGGTCGGCTGGAAGCGCAACAGCGGCCGGATGGTGCCGGCGCCGATCGGCGCGGGGGACCGGCTGATCGGCTTCACCCGGGCGCCGTTCGACGAGCGCGACCGGATCGAGCCGGCGGTCTCCATCACCCTGGCCGAGGACGGCGGCACCGTCACCGCCACCACCGCGGACGGACGCACCTGGACCGTTCCGGAGCTGCTCGCGGTGCTGATCTCGATCATCGCCTGCGACGCCTTCAAGATCGGCCTGGACCGCAGCCACGCCCCCCGGATCACCCTCGACAACCTGGTGCTCTTCCGCGAGACCTGGCGGCTGCCGGCCGAGGGCGTCGCCCTCGCCCCGAAGGCCGACCGGCACCGCGACTACCTGGCGGTGCGCCGCTGGGTCACCGGGAACTCCCTGCCCGACCGGGCCTTCGTCAAGTTCCCCGAGGAGACCAAGCCCTCACTGGTCGACTTCACCAGCCCGACGCTGGTGCTCTCCTTCGCCAACCTCGTCCGCCGGGCCCGGCAGCTCGACCCCGACGCCGTGGTGACCGTCAGCGAGCCGCTGCCGGCCCCGGAGGAGTCCTGGCTGCCAGACGCCGACGGCGAGCGCTACGTCAGCGAGCTTCGGCTCCAGATCAGCAGGAAGGTGCCGGAATGACCGTCCTCGTCCCCGACAGCGCGGCACCGCGGGTCCGCCCGCGCCCCCCGACGAAGCCCGACATCGTGGCCACGATCGGCGGGACCCCGCTGGTCGCCCTCGACCGGCTGTTCCCGCCCACGCGCTTCCAGGTGTACGCCAAGTGCGAGCGGTTCAACCCCGGCGGCTCCATCAAGGACCGCGCCGCCAAGTCGATGATCGAGCAGGCCATCCAGACCGGCCGGCTCGTCCCCGGGGTCTCCACCGTCGTGGAGTCCTCCTCGGGCAACCTCGGCATCGCCCTCGCCCAGCTCTGCAACTTCTACCGGCTCAACCTGATCTGCGTGGTCGATCCCCGGACCACCGCGCAGAACCTCGCGATCATGCGGGCGTACGGTGCGCGGGTCGAGGTCGTCGAGCACCGCGACCCGGAGACCGGCGAGTACCTGCCGGCCCGGATCGCCCGGGTCCGGGCGCTGCTGGAGAGCGTCCCCGACGCGTGGTGGCCCAACCAGTACGCCAACGAGTACAACGCCCGGGCGCACCGCACCACGATGCGCGAGATCTGCGAGGCGATCCCGGGCGGCCCCGACTACCTCTTCCTGGCGGCCGGCACCTGCGGCACGCTGCGCGGCTGCGCCGAGTACATCCGGGACAACGGCCTGGAGACCAAGGTCGTCGCGGTGGACGCGGTCGGCAGCGTCATCTTCGGCCCGCCGGAGCCGTGGGAGAGCTCGCACAAGCGCACCATCCCCGGGCACGGGGCGGCGGTCGTCCCGCCGCTGCTGCTGCCGGGGCTCGCGGACCGGGTGGTCAAGGTGACCGACTCCGAGTGCATCCGCGGCTGCCACCAGCTGCTGGCGAAGGAGTCGATCCTGGCCGGCGGGTCCTCGGGCGCCGTCATCGCCGCCCTCCGGCAGGCCCCGGCCTGGATCGAGCCGGGCGCCACCTGCGTCGCGGTGCTGCCCGACGGCGGCGACCGCTACCTCGACACCATCTACTCCGACCAGTGGGTGGAGTCCTACCTCCGGCAGTACCTGCCGGACCACGACCACGAAAGGAGTGAGTCATGAGGATCCTCGGCCGCGACGACGTCCGCGCGGCGCTGCAGGGCCTGGACTCCGCCGTCCTCGACTCGGTACGGACCGCCTACGTCCTGCACGGCCAGGGCCAGTCGGACCTGCCGTTCTCCACCTTCCTGCGCCCGCTCGGGCGCCCGGACTCCCGGATCATCGCTCTGCCCGCCTACCTGGGCGGACCGGCCCCGGTGATGGGCCTCAAGTGGATCTCGTCCTTCCCCGAGAACCTGAACCGGGGCATGCAGCGGGCCTCCTCGCTCTGCATCCTCAACGACCTGGAGTCCGGCTACCCGGTGGCCCTGATGGAGGGCAGCCAGATCTCCTCGGTGCGGACCGCGGCCAGTGCCGCGCTCGCCAGCGGTCTGCTGAACGGCGGCCGCCCGGTGCGCACGGTCGGGCTGATCGGCTGCGGCACCATCAACCACCGCGTCGTCTCCTACCTGACGCAGGTCCACCCGGACATCGAGACGGTGTTCCTCCAGGACGCCTTCCCGGAGCGGGCCAAGGTGTTCGCCGGGGAGCTGGCCGCGGAGTACCCGGGGATCACCTTCCAGGCCGTCGACGTGGCCCGGGCGCTGAGCGCCGAGACCGTCTCCATCGCCACCACCGACTCCAGCTACTGGCTCGACCTGGCCGACCACCCGGACCGGCCGCACGGCCAGGTGATCCTGCACCTGTCGCTGCGCGACCTGAGCGCCTCCTCGGTGCTCGCCGCCTACAACGTGGTGGACGACGCCCAGCACGCAGTCCGCGAGCAGACCTCCCTGCACCGGGCCGAACAGCAGGTCGGGCACCGGGAGTTCGTCCACGCCGAGATCGGCGCCGTGCTCGACGGGCGGACCGCCCCCAGCGACGTGGCCCGCACGGTCGTCTTCTCGCCCTTCGGCCTGGGCGTCCTGGACCTCGCGGTCGCGGAGGCCGTCCTCACCGCCGCCACCAAGGCCGGCCTGGGCACCGAGGTCGAGGGCTTCGACCCGGGCAGCCACAAGGTCACCTCGACCCTCGTGGGAGGTACGGCATGAGCGCCCCCGGACGGCTCTTCGCCGAGGGCACCAAGGCCCTGGTCACCGGCGCCTCGCGCGGCATCGGCGCGGCGATCGCGATCGCACTGGCCGAGCACGGCTGCGACGTCGCCCTCAACTACCGCTCCAGCGCCGGGAAGGCGGAGGAGGTCGCCGAGCGGATCCGGGCCCTGGGCCGCAGCGCCCTGCTGGTCGCGGCGGACGTCTCCGACGAGGCCCAGGTCGCCGCGATGTACAAGGAGATCCGCTCCGCCTGGGGCTCGCTCGACGTCGCCGTCCTCAACTCCGGGGTGACCGCCGACGGCCACATGGCCGCGATGAGCTCCGCGAAGTGGCAGGAGGTCATCGGCACCAACCTGACCGGCGCCTTCCTCACCGCCCGCGAGGCGACCAAGCAGATGTACGCGAGCGGCGGTTCGATCGTCCTGATCGCCTCCACCAGCGGCATCGCCGGCCGGGTCGGCCAGGCCAACTACGCCGCCAGCAAGGGCGGTGTGATCTCGATGGCCAAGACCCTGGCGTACGAGACCGCCGGCCGCGGCATCCGGGTCAACGTGGTGGCCCCCGGGTTCATCGACACCGACATGGTGAAGAAGGTGCCCCCGAAGCAGCTCAAGGAGGCCGCCCAGGCGATCCCGCTCGGCCGCATGGGGACGCCGGAGGAGGTGGCCCAGGCCGCCGTCTTCCTGGCCAGCCCGGCGGCGTCCTACATCACCGCCAAGGTCCTCACGGTCGACGGCGGAATGCTCTACAGCTGACCAACCGCGCCACCGCGCAAGTGAACCGACCAATCGTCAATCCCGAGAAAGGGAACCCCCATGTCCGTCGCCACCTTCGAGGACGTCCGCGCCCAGGCCGAGCAGCGCCTGGAGAAGAACATGAAGATCAAGTCGATGATCATCGACCGCCTCGGCCTGGACGCCGAGCCGGAGGTCGTCTCCGACAACCAGCCGCTGTTCGGCCGCGGCCTGGAGATGGACTCGCTGGACACCCTGGAGATCGTCGTCATGATCAACAACGAGTACGACGTGCTGATCAGCGACGACGACTTCGAGGCCTTCGGCTCGATCAACGCCCTGGTCGACTTCATCGAAGCCCGCGAGGTCTGATCATGACGATCGCGCCGGAGACCGCGCCCGCGCGCCGGGCCGTGGCGGTCAAGGAGCCCAAGGCTCCCAAGGAGACCTTCAGTTACTCCTCGGACGACATCAAGCGGATGCTGCCGCACCGCTGGCCGATGCTGATGATCGACCGTGCGTACGACGTCGTGCCCGGGGTGTCCGGGCGCGGGATCAAGAGCGTCTCGGTGAACGAGCCGTTCTTCGCCGGCCACTACCCGGACCACTCGATCATGCCCGGCGTGATGATCGTCGAGGCGATGGCCCAGCTGGTCGCCGTGGTCTACGTGGCCGAGCTGCTGGAGTCGGAGAACGCCGGGACCGGCGACCCGTCGGCCAGCGTCGGCTACCTCGGCTCGATCAGCTCCATGAAGTTCTCCCGGCTGGTCGTCCCCGGCGACCAGCTCCAGCTGGAGGCCAAGCTCGGCCAGAAGCTGGGCGGGCTCCGCTCGGTCTCCGTCCGGGCCACCGTCGGCACCGAACTGGCCGCCGCGGGCTCGCTGATCGTCACCACGGAACGCAAGGGCTAGACCCCCGCCCCCACCCAGCGGAACCAGAAGACAAGGAGGTGTGGAATGTCCATCACGATCCGCCCGTACCAGGAGGGCGACGCGCACGACATCGCAGAGCTCTACGGCCGTCACCGCGACAACCCCAACCCGGTGGCCGGCGGGATCAGCGGCGACGAACTGGAGCGCGAGCTGGCCGAGCGGGACACCGCGACGTTCCTGGTGGCCGTCGACGACGGGCGTGTGGTGGGCACATTCGGGCTGTTCCACAGCACCGGACGGCGGTCCGCCCGCGCCGGTGAGCTCATCGCCGACATGTTCTTCGTCGCCCCGGCCTACCGCAACGGTGTGATCACCGGGCGGCTGTTCACCGAGGCGGTCGAGTGGATGATGAAGTGCGGCTGCCTCGTCCTGCGGCTGACCGTCAATCCGGCCAACACCGTGGCGTTCAAGCTGTACCGCCGGGTCGGCTGCGTCTCCGTCGGCGAGACCGTGCCCGGCGAGGACGGCAACGTCGAGCTGCACAACTACATCCCGCTGATCCTGCGGAGCGTCTTCGCCGACCTCGACCCCGAGGCCGTCGCCGCCCTGGGCGGGCTGAGCAGCTTCGGCAGCGTCGCCGGCGGCCGTGACGACGAACTCCGTTCCGACGTCCGCCTGCTGGACGGCGTCCGCACGGTGGCCTACGCTCTGGCCCTCGGCGAGTACCGGATCGACGCGGACATCGACGTGGACCGCGGCCTGATGCTCGGCGCGGAGCTCACCGCCCCCGACGGGACCAGCCGGCCGCTGCGGATCGCCGAACCGCCCTACCGGGTCCGCACCGCGCGGCAGGCCGAGCCGCACCGCTTCGAGTCCGACGGCCTGGTCTGCGAGGTCGACGGCGGCGACGGCACGGTGAGCGTCCGCTCGCCCGGCCACCACGGGCCGCTGCTCGTCTCCACCTGGCCCAGCTGCGAGGCGGACCGGTCGGCGGGCTGGCGCGAGGGCCAGCCGCGCGACCTGGACGTCGTCCCGGTCGAGAACGGGGTCCGGGTCGCCGAGCGGTCCGGCGAGGACGAGGTCGTCGGCACCATCACCCTCACCGAGGGGGTGCTGAGCCAGGACTTCACCTTCACCACCCGGCCCGGCCGGATCTTCCAGACCATCGGGCTGCGGCAGGGCGCCTTCGCCCTGTCCGACCCGGCGGACGGCACCACCGGGCGGCACCTGCTCGGCACCGGGATCGGCGTCCGCGACGCCTCCGAGGTGGTGGCGGCCTCCCAGGTCGCCCCGGCCGGCAGCGAACTGGCCTGGAGCGACGGCACGACCCGGATCGAGGTGCCGGCCGGCCGGCCGATCCGGCTGATCCACAGCGGACTGATCGAACGTCACCTGGATCAGGACGCGGACGGCGTGGCCCGGCTGCGCACCGTGTTCCGCAGCGACGCGGACGCCGGCACCACCGGGGCCGCCGCACGCGGCACCGCGGCGGCCCGGCCGGCCGCGGAGACCCGCAGGCTCCAGGTGCGGGCCGCCGCCGCGGGGGTCACCTCCTGGACCGAGGGCACCGTCAAGGTCCTGCGCAGCCCGCACCCGCGCACCCGCGCCTTCGGC
This sequence comes from Kitasatospora sp. NPDC056181, assembly GCF_042266225.1. NCBI lineage: Bacteria > Bacillati > Actinomycetota > Actinomycetes > Kitasatosporales > Streptomycetaceae > Kitasatospora > Kitasatospora sp. NPDC056181. The sequence continues at coordinate 11,772 of NZ_JBHJUK010000060.1, read as the reverse complement.
TGCAACCCGCGCTGGACGGCCGGGATGTGGGTCACCCGCGAGCACAGCCGGTTCAGCCTCGCCACCGGCCTCGGCTGGGGCGTGCCGGCCGGCACGGCATGGGAGGAGAAGCACCCGCTCAGCCTGTCCGCCCCGCAGGAGCGGATCGACTGGGAGGTCACCGCGCCGGAGTCCGCCGCCGAACCCGTCCGGGTCGACGTCCGGGCCCCCGGCGCCGAGGAGGAGATCGTCCTCTGGATCACCCCGAACACCCCGTCCCGCACCGGCGTGGTGCTCGACTCGGCCGGTACCCGGTGGGAGCTCGACTCCTCGGAGTTCCGGCAGGTCTGGGCCACCGCCGCCGCAGTCCGGCTCGCCGACGGCAGCTGGCTCGACGTCCGGCCGGCCCACCCGGGTACCGGCGAGCCGGAGATCGTCCTGCGCACCACCGCCTCCGGCCTGCTCATCGGCTGCGTCTCGGCCGCAGGCCCGCACGGAGCCGAAGCCGCCTGGCAGTTGGCCGTGCACCGCGAACCCGTCCTCTGATCCACCGCTCCACCCCACGCACCACCGCGCACCACCCCACACCGAACCCGTGAGAGGAAACCGCCCATCATGACCACGACCGTTGCCGTGCCCCGCACCGCACAGGACGACTACACCACCGTTCGCACCGCCATCGGCGTCTACCGGATCAGCTCCCCGCTGGTGCGCGTCTCGGGCGGCGACCGCTACACCCTGCTCGACCAGTTCCTCGCCAAGTCGAGCGAGTACGTCGAGCCGGACTCCGTCCGCGAGGCCCTCGCGCTGAACGCCGACGGCACCCCGTTCGCGATCGTGCTGCACTTCGAGATCGGCGACGACTCCTGGCTGCTGCCGCGCACCCCGATCACCACCGAGGCGCTGCGCAGCTACCTCGACGAGCTGGACACCACCGGGGACGTCACCGTCGAGATCGAGCCCGAGGGCTGGGGCGCCACCGCGTTCGAGGGCCCGCGGGCCTGGGCGGCGGCCGCGAAGTTCGTCGAGTTCGACGTCTCCGGCCTGACCCTGCACGGCGTCACCGAGTCCTCGGTGCCGTCCGACCCGACCGCCCTGGCCCACCTGGCCCGCGTCGGCACCACCGGCGAGTACGGCTACCTGCTCATCTCCAACGCCCCGGAGGCCGCCCACGAGGCCGCGGTCGCCGCGGTCCTGGCCGAGGGCGGCGCCGAGGTCGGCCCGGAGGGCCTGGCCCGCGTCCAGGCCGAGGCCGGCATGGCCGTCTACGCGGCCGGCTTCGCCGGCCTGCCGGTCCACGAGGCCGACCTCGCCTGGATGATCGACTGGAACCGGATCGGCGAGTTCACCGGCTCGGACGACCTGGTCAAGCCGACCACCGAGCTGGCCAGGCTGACCGCCCTGGCCGCCCCGGCCGGCACCGCGTTCACCGCCGGCACCGAGGTGACCGCCGGCGGCCAGGGCGTCGGCACCGTCCTCTGGCAGGCCCCGTCCGCCAACCCGGACGAGGAGCTGGTCTTCGCCCTCCTGAACGCCCCGTTCTGGGTCCCCGGCCTGGAGCTCGCCGCGCAGAACGAGGACGGCGCCGAGAGCCCGCTGCGCACCGTCACCCTGCCCCGCGTCATCGCCCGCTCGCTCACCACGAGGATCTCCTGATGACCACTGAGCGCATCGCCCTCACCGGCCTGGGGCTGATCACCGGGGCCGGGGACGACGTCGAGAAGAGCTGGTCGTCCATCTCCCAGGGGGTCTCGGGCATCAAGACCAACACCCTCTTCGACACCACCGAGCTGCTGACCGACTGGGCCGGCATGGTCACCGGCGAGCAGCCGGCCGACCTCGACCGCTGCTACGCGCTGGCCGCCACCGCGATCCGGGAGGCCCTGCGCACCAGCGGCCTCGACCTGGACACGGTCGACCGGAACCGGGTCGCCGTGGTGGTCGGCTCCAGCCTCGGCGCGATGCCGACCCTGGAGAGCGTCCACCGGGGCCTGGTGCACAACGGCGAGCTGGACGCCCCGCAGGCCGCCGCCTCCCAACTGCCCTGCGTGGGCGACTACATCGCGGCCGAGTTCGACCTCCGCGGCCCGCGCGTGGTGCTCTCCAACGCCTGCGCCGCCAGCGCGGTGGCGCTGGGCTACGCGGCGGAGCTGCTCTGGAAGGGCGACGTCGACCACGTGATCTGCGGCGGCGTCGACCCGCTGGCCGAGCTCTCGGCCTACGGGTTCAGCGCCCTGGGCGCCCTCGACCCGGAGCCCTGCGCCCCGATGTCGGCCTCCACCGGCCTGACCCTCGGCGAAGGGGCCGGCTTCATGGTCCTGGAGGCCGCGGACCGGGCCGCCGAGCGCGGCGCCCGCGCCCTGGCCGAGCTCGGCGGGTACGGCCTCTCCTGCGACGGCTACCACCAGACCGCGCCGGACCCGAGCGGCAAGGGCGCCGCCGCCGCCATGGCGCAGGCCCTGGAGACGGCCGGCCTCGGCCCCGAGGACGTCGACTACGTCAACCTGCACGGCACCGGGACGCCCGCCAACGACGTCTCCGAGCCCAAGGCGGTCAAGCTGCTGTTCGGCTCCGAACTGCCGCCGGCCAGCTCCACCAAGTCGATGCTCGGCCACACCCTCGGCGCCGCCGGGGCGGTCGAGGCGATCGTCAGCACGATGGCGATCGACCGCGGCGTCATCCCGCCGACCGTCAACACCCGGGGCGTGCCCTCCCCGTTCGGGCTGGACATCGTCCCCGACACCGGCCGCCCGGCCGCGCTGGAGGTCGTCGCCTCCAACTCCTTCGCCTTCGGCGGCAACAACGCCACCGTGGTCCTGAACAAGCCCGGCCGCCCGACCAGGGCGCCGCGCCGGACCGCCCCGGTGCACGGGGTCGTGGTGACCGGGGTCGCCGGCCTGGCCGGGGCGGCCGGCTCCACCGCCGAGCTCACCGCCGCCCTGGCGGAGGGCCGGGTGAGCTTCGCCGGCCTCCAGCACGTCGAGGGCGTCGGCGAGCGGCCGATCGGCCGGGTGGACGTCAAGGCCGTCTCGCGCAAGCTCAACCCGAGCAAGGCCCGCCGGATGGACCCGCTGGGCCTGCTCGCCGCCGGCGCCGTCGCCGACCTGTACGAGCGGCACGGCAAGCCCTCGCGGGCCGAGGCCGAGGGCACCGGCATCGTCTTCGCCACCGGCTACGGCCCGGTGACCTCGGTGCTCCAGTTCCACCGGGGCGTGCTGGAGCAGGGCATCACCGGGGCCAACCCGGCGATGTTCGCCAACACCGTGGTGAACGCGGCGGCCGGCCACGTCGCGATGCTGCACCGCTACCGCGGCTACACCGCCACCATCGCCAACGGCGGCACCAGCTCGGTCCTGGCCCTCCAGCTCGCGGCCCGGGTCATCGCCCGCGGCGCCGCGGACCGGATCATGGTCGTGGTCGCCGACGAGTTCCCCGAGCAGGCCCTGGCCACCCAGGCCCGGCTGCCCGGGTACGCGCGGACCGCCGAGATCGTCCCCGGCGGCCGCACCGGGACGGTGCTCAGCGAGGGCGCCGCCGCGATCCTGCTGGAGAGCGAGGCCTCGGCCGCCGGCCGCGGCGCGGACGTCCTCGCCTCGGTGAAGGGCTTCGGCGCCTCCGGCGAGTCGGTGGGCATCGGCCGGCTCGGCCGGGACGGCGAGGCCTGGGCCCGCGCCCTGCGCGCCGCGATGGCCGAGGCCGAATCCTCGCCCGAGGAGATCGACACCGTCGTGTCGGCCGCCTCCGGCTACAGCCTGGTCGACCTCGCGCAGTCCCGGGCCCTGGGCCTGGCCGGGCTGGCCGACCGCCCCACCGTGGCGCCGAAGGCGCTGCTCGGGGAGACCTACGGCAGCGCCGGTGCGCTCGGCCTGGTGGCCGCGCTCGGCGGCGGGGAGCCGCAGGGACGGCTGCTGCTGTCCAGCTTCGCCTACGGCGGCAGCTACGCCGCGGCAGTGTTCGACGCGAGGTCCTGATGGGCACGGCGCCGATGGACGCAGCGTCGGGGGAGGGCCGGGCGGACGGGGCGGTGATCGACTGCCTCGTCACCCGCCACCCCCACCTGCCGCGGGACCGGATGGGCCACCGCCTGAACGACGCCGGCCGCTGGCTGATCACCGGGGCGGCCGCCCGCCTGTACGGGCTCACCGTCACCGGGCGGGACCTCGCCCGGGACGAGCACCGGCGCTGGAGCCTGCCGGCGTACGGCCTGACCGCCTCGGTGGCGCACTGCGCCGAGTACAGCACCGTCGCCTTCTCCACCGGCCCGCAGGTGGGGGTGGACCTCCAGGACCACCGGGACCGCCCGGCCGCCATGCAGTGGCTCGGCGACCTGCTCGGCAGACCGGCCGGGGAACCGGCCACGATGCGGGACTTCGCCGAGTGCGAGGCACTGATCAAGGCCTCGCACATCCGCAAGGAGACCTTCGCCGGGGTCCGGCTGCCGGCCTGGCAGCCGGGCTGGCGCCCGACCAACACCGGGTACCTCGTCCGGTCGGCCGACCTCGGCCGGGGCCTGCACCTGGCCCTCGCCACCGATGCGGCCGCCCCGGTGCGGTGGTGGTGGCAGGACCGCCCCGCCGCGCCCGCCACCCGCACCGACGCCCTGACCTTGGAGCCAGCAGCATGACCGCCACCGCGACGACGACCGCGACCACGACCGCGACGGCCGCCCGCCCGGCCGCCCGCCCGTACACCCGCCGGATCTCGCAGATCGAGCGCGGCTACCTGAACGCCGCGGCGACCGGGACGCCCCAGCTGATCCAGATGGTGATCGAGGGCGAGGGACGGATCGACCCGCAGGACCTCCGGGAGGCGGTCCGGGCCGCCACCCTCGCCGGCCCCGGCCTCGCGGTCCGGCGGCGGGGGGCGTCCTGGCGCTCCGACGGCACCGCCCCGCCGGTCGTCGAACTGCCCGCCCAGGCCGGGTTCGACCACCCGTTCTTCCACCGCGACCTGGACGTCGTGGCCGGTCCGGTCTGCGAGGTCGGCCTCGCCGACGGGCCGGTGACCCGGCTGGTCGTGCGGGCCAGTCACATCGTCACGGACGGCCGGGGGCTGCGGCACTGGATCGAGGACGTGTTCCGGGTGCTGCGCGGCGAGGAGCCGCTCGGTGCCGCCGCCACCGTCGACGACACCCACTTCCGGACCGCGGCCGGCACCGTGCGCCCCGCACCGGCCCCCGCCCGGGTCGAAGGCTTCCCCGCGGTCCTCGGCAGCGGCCCGGCCGACGGCACCCCGCTCTGGCTCCGGCGGAGCGTGCGGGCCTGCCCGTCCGCCGTCACCGCCCGGGTGGCCGCCGCCGTCTCCCGCCGGCTGGCCACCGACACCGGCCGGCTGATCGTCCCGGTGGACCTCCGCCGGCACGACCGCTCGGTGCGCTCCACGGCCAACCTGACCTCCCAGCTGGTCCTCGACCTCCACCGGGACGACAGCTGGAACCGGGTGCACAGCCAGCTCCTCGCCGCGATGCTGCGCAAGCGCGAAGTGGCCGTACTGGACCGGGACTTCCTGCGCAGCAACCCGTTCGCCAACTCGCTGCGCGAGGCCCAGGAGCTGGACGGCAACACGTTCCCCTGCACGGCGATCCTGACCGACCACGGCCGGATCGACACAGAGCTCTACCGCACCGACCGGTTCCGGCCCACCGAGTACTTCACGCTGCCGATGCTCGTGCCCTACGCCGAGATGTTCCTCAGCACCTGCCAGATCGACGACCGGACCGAAGTGACCCTCTCCTGCCGGAACCGCCCCGGCGCGCGCGAGGCGGCCGAGGCGGTCCTCGACGAGGTCCAGCGCGGCCTCGCCGACGCGGACTGACGTGGCTCAACCACCCTGCTGACGATGAAGGACGTTCGAAGATGCCGACGACCAAGCTGAGCACCAAGGAAGCCCCGAGCCCGCCCGGACCGGTGGAACCCCCGGCGGACCCCGCCCCGGCGAAGGAGCCGGCCGCCCAGGCCGAGGCCGTCTCCGAGCCCGCCGCACGCAAGGCCCCCGCCAAGCGGACCACCACCCGCAAGGCCGCCGCCAAGAGGAGCCGGAAGCCCGCCGCCGCCGCGAAGACCGGCACCGGGAAGACCGCCGTTGCGAAGGCCGACACCGAGGAGTCCGCCACCGGGAAGGCCTCCGTACCGGCTCCCGAAGCAGCCACCGAGCCAATCCCTGACGCTGCGTCAGAAGCCGTGCCGAAGACCGGACCCGAGCCCAAGGCCGAGACCGAGACCGGGTCCAAGACCGGGGCCGAGGCTGCCCCCGACTCCTCCGGCCCCTCCGCCTCCGCCCTCCTGACCATGGCCGCGGCCATCACCGGCGGCTTCCTCGCCCTGCTCGACACCACCATCGTGAACGTGTCCATCGAGGACACCACCGCCCGGTTCGGCGGCATCAACCAGGTGCAGTGGGTGGTCACCGCCTACCTGATCGCCCTCGCCGCCGTCATGCCGGCCACCGGCTGGCTGGCCACCCGCTTCGGCGCCAAGCGCGTGTTCGCCACCGCGACCGCCCTCTTCGCCCTGGGATCGGCCGGCTGCGCGGCCAGCCAGACGCTCCCCGAGCTGATCGCCGCCCGCGGCCTCTCCGGCGCGGCCGCCGGCGTGCTCACGCCCGTGTCGACCATCCTGCTCACCCGCGGCGTCCCGCGCGAACACCTGGGCCGCGTCCAGGCGTTGAACGGCAGCGTGATGCTGATCAGTCCGCTGCTGGGACCGACCATCGGCGGCCTGCTGGTCGCGGCCGGCGGCTGGTCCGCCGTCTACCTGATCAACATCCCGCTCTGCGTCGCCCTGTTCGCGGTCACCCTCCGCTGGGTGCGCAAGGACGCGCCGGACGGCCGGGGCGCCCGGCCGCTGGACGTGGTGGGCCTGCTCTCCTCGGCGACCTGCACGGTCTGCACGGTGCTGGCCATCCACGAGTTCGCCGACAAGGGCGTGACCGCCTCCCCCGTCCTGCTGGCCCCGCTGGCCCTGGCCGTGGTGAGCGGCGCGGTGTTCGTCGTCCGCCAGCTGCGCGCCCGGTTCCCGCTGCTCGATCTGCGCCTGTTCCGGAACCGCGTCTACGCGACCGCCGTGATCAACGTGTTCTGCCTGGGCTTCGTGCTGTACTCGCCGATGATGCTCATCCCGCTGTACTTCGAGAGTGCGCGCGGCGAGAGCTCCGTGACGACCGGTCTGCTGATGTCCACCGGCGGCCTCGGCGTGGTGACCGCCGCCTGGCTGTCCCGCGTCCTGCTCAGGAAGCTGGGCGGCGGCGCCACCGTCGTCATCGGCATCACGCTCACGATGCTCGCCACCGCCCCGCTGACCACACTCACCTCGGACACGTCCTACCTGCTGATCTGCGCCAGCCTGGTGGTCCGCGGCCTCGGCACCGGGCTGACCATCGTGCCGACGATGACCCGGGCGTTCCAGTCGATCCGTCAGGAGTCCATCCCCGACGCCTCCTCCCAGCTCAACCTGACCCAGCGGATCGGCGGGGCGCTGGCCATCGCGGTGGTCACGGTGGTCCTCACCCAGGCCGCCGAGGAGCGGCACGGACTGGTGCCGGCCGCCTTCGCGCACTCCTTCGGCTGGCTGCTGGGCGTCTACGCGCTCACGCTGGTCCCCGCCCTGGCGCTGCTCGCGGCGGACCGCCGGGAGGCGCGCCTGAGCGGGGCGAACGCCTGACGCCTGCTGCCCGAAGGCGTCGTCGGGACGTCCGGAGTCAGCGAGTGGCGGGGAGCCAGCCGTCCTGTACGGCGTGCACCCCGGCCTCGAACCGGCTCCGGGCGTCCAGGCGTTCCATCAGGTTGGCGGCGAACCGCCGGGCGGTCCGTGGCGAGACGCCCATCCGCTTGGCGATCGCCTCGTCGGTGTAGCCCTGGGCGAGCATCTTGAGGACGGCGTGCTCCTGCGGCGGCATCCCGTTGGCGTCGCACTTGGGGGTGTCCCCCACCGGGATGGCCATGGTCCACACGCTCTCGAACAGCGCGCACAGGGCGGCGACCGTCCCGGCACCGCGCAGCACCACCGCACCGGCCCGGGTGTTGTCGGTGTCGATCGGCAGCACCGCCTGGCGCTGGTCGAAGATGATCATCCTGATGGGCAGGTCCGGGACGGTGCGCACCTGCCCGCCGTGGGAGTTGAGCCAGGTCACGTGGTCGAGCGTGGGCCGGTGGTTGCGGACGCTGTCCAGGTAGACCGTCCGCATCTGCACCCCGCGTTCGAGTAAGGCGGAGTTGGGCTGCCGGCTGGCCCGGAGGTCCTCCTCGGTGTGCGCGCCGCCCGGCGCGAAGGTGGCGACCTCCTGCCGGGCCGATCCGGCCAGCTCCGCCAGCCGTTCGCGGATCGCCTCCGGCCCGATCAGTTGCTCGGACGCCTCGTCGGTGGCGGCCGGACGCAGCGCCGAACACTCGGCGATCAACTGGGCCGCGGCGGCACGGGACGCCTCGACCCGCATCTGCTGGGCCGCCAACTCCGCCTGCTGCCTGGCCAGCAGGACCTCCATCGCGGTTTCCGGGCCGACCGCCCGGAAACCTATCCCCTCCCGGGCCGAGGGCTGTATCAGCGCGAGTTCACTGAGCCGGTCCAGGCCGGTGCGGACCCGCTCCTCGGTCATTCCCAGTCCGGCTGCGAGCGCCGCGACACCACCCCGGGGATTGCTGAGCATTCCCCGGTAAATGGCCTCCGCCTCGGCGTCCAGTCCCAAGACATCCAGCATTGATGCGAACCCCCTCGATCAGCGCCAGCGATTCATCTGGGGGGGAGCTTACTGACCTTGAGTAGCCGTGTGCTGACTCCGGCGTTCCCGGAAGATGTCGGCCTCGTGGGCCGGACGGACGGCGGGACGAACACCGAGGTGGAGGGGGGTGCGCGGTCGACGGGTACGGGCGGCGGGTCCTTCGGCCTGCTCCGCCGACGGCCGGGAATCCCCCCCTGCTACACCGCGTCCAGCAGGGCCGGCCGCCCCACCGGGAGTGCGTCCGGGGGGAATTCGGCGACCGCCCCCTCGACGAGCAACTCGCGGGTGCAGTCCCGGACCAGACGGTGGAACGAGAACAGGGCCGGCGCCTCCTGCCGGATGAGGTTGTTCTCCAGGAGCACGTCGACGTGGCACTCGACCTCGTCGGCCGTCAGTCCGGTGATGGCCGCCGCCCGGTCGAGGTCGAAGGAGGCGGCCGGGTGCAGGCTGATCAGCCGGCTGAAGCGCTGCTGGGCGCCGTCGAGGTGCTGGTAGGACGCCCGCAGTAGGGACATCACGTCGCGGTCGGCGGTCTGCAGGCAGCGGGCGCGGCGCGCCGAGCTCGCCAGCCGGTCCACCAGGTCGGCGACGTCCCAGGCCGGACGGTCGCGCAGGCGGGTCGCGGCGATCCGGACGGCCAGCGGCAGGTGGCCGCAGAGCTCGACCGCCTCCGCCACCCGGGCCGGTTCGCGGGCCACCCGGTGCTCACCGGCGATCCGGCCGAACAGCGTCACCGCGTCCTCGGGCGGCAGCACGTCGAGCGGGAGGGTCAGCGCGCCGTCGAGCGCGGTGAGCTTGCGCCGGCTGGTCACCAGCACCAGCGAGCCGCCGGTGCCCGGGAGCAGCGGCCTGACCTGGGCGGTGTCGGCCGCGTCGTCGAGGACGACCAGGCAGCGGCGGCCGGCCAGCCGGGAGCGCCAGAGGTCGCTGCGCTCCTCCAGGCCGTTCGGGATCTCGTCCGGACCGAGGCCGTCGGCGCGCAGCAGCGTGGCGAGCGCCTGCTCGGGCGGCAGCGGCCGCCGGGTCGCGCTGAAGCCGTGCAGCCCGACGAAGTACTGGCCGTCCGGGTACTGCGGGGTGACCCGGTGCGCGACGTGCACCGCCAGGGTCGTCTTGCCGACCCCGCCCATGCCGTCGATCGCGAGCATCAGGGGCGTGCCGGCGGGGCCGAGGCCGACCGCGCCCAGCAGGGTGTCCTGTTCGGCGGTGCGGCCGGTGAAGTCCGTGAGGTCGTGCGGGAGGCAGTTCCGGTGGTTCCGCGGCGCCGGCGGCGCGGCCTCGGCGGGCGCCGGGCGGCCGTCCGGTCCGGGCGAGGGGGCCGCCGCGGCGCGGTCGATCGTGCTTCCGGGGCCCGTCGGCCCGTGGACGCCGGGGGCGTCGGCGAGGATCTCCGAGTGGAGCGCACGTAGTTGGGGGCTCGGTTCGAGACCGAGTTCGTCGGCGAGGAACCGCCGGCCCTCGTCGTAGACGGCGAGCGCGTCGGCCTGCCGGCCGCTGCGGTAGAGCGCGATCATCAGGCTGGCGCGCAGCGAGTCACGGAGCGGGTACTCCGCCAGGAGCGCGTGCAACTCGCCGACCAGGGAGCTGGATTCACCGACGTGCAGACGCAGCGCCATGAGGTCCTCGACGGCGGTCAGCCGCTGCTCGTTGAGCTTCACCGCGGCGCCGGTGACGGCGGGGCAGTGGATTCCGGCGAACGCGTCGCCCCGCCAGAGGTCGACGGCGGACTGGAGCAGTCGGATCGTCTCGGCCGGCCGGCCCTCGCGCTCCGCCGCCCTGGCCTCGCGGACCCGGCTGGTGAAGCGGTGTGCGTCGACGGCGTCCTCGGGGACGACGAGCCGGTATCCGACGTCCACGGTGACCAGCCGGCACTCGCTGGAGGCGGACAGGACGCGGCGCAGGTCGCGGATCGCGTTGTGCACCTGCGGCCGGGCCGACAGCGGCGGGTCCTCCCAGAGCTCGTCGACCAGCACGTCCATCGGAACGACCCGGTTGGCGTTGAGGAGGAGCAGGGCCAGGAGCCGTTGCTGCCGCATGCCCCGGACGTCCACCAGTTCGCCTGCCTGGCGCGTCTCCAGCGCACCCAGGACCAGGAATTCCATCATCTTCGCCCCCGTTTTGCTTCGCCCGAATGCAGCGCCCTTCCCCGGGAGCTGTCGGTCATCTTCGTGACATCCGGCCGGTGTTCGTCATTTCCGGGGCCTTCAGCCCCAGGTGACGTCGTCGTCACGGTCGTTGTTCGTGGTGATCTGGACGGCGGCGCTCTCGTGCGAGGCGTTCTTGGAGAAGTCCGCGGAAGCCGCCTGAGCGGTGACCGCGCCGAAAGCGATGAGCGCGAGGGCGACGAACTTGGAGACACGGGTGGCCAGCATGGATTTCTCCTCGATTGGTTTTCCGCATTCTTCCCGGGTGGGATTTCCCGGGGCCTTCGCCGGCGTTCGCTCCCTGCCGACACCTCTACTGTGCTGGACCGCCGGGCCGGTGGGAACAGGCGTCGCCTGGACGGAACATGCACTGTCCTAAGCCGTCCACCCCGGGCCTTCGGCGGCCGGCGCCGGGCCCCCGGGAGCGGTGTGGGGAAACCCGCTCCGACCTGCGGTGACGTACCCGGTTGCGGCCGTCGGTGACGGCCGGCCCGAACCGGTCAGCAGGCGTCCCACCACGGGCCCGGGACCAGGGCCGCACCGACGGACAGGACGGCGAAACCGGCCAGGCCGGGGTGGTCGGCCACGGCGCGGGCCGACAGCCGCGCCGCGCTGGCCTCGGCCTCCGCCAGGGCGGGCGCAAGGCTGAAGATCCCCAGCGTCACGCCGCCGGACCCGTCCGGATGGACCGCGACGTGCTCCAGGCCGTCGCGCTCTTCCGCATAGGAGCTGATGATTCCCGCCAGGCCGGGCGGGGCGGTCGCGCCGCCCGAGGCCCGCAGGCGCACATGGATGAGGTACATATCTCCATCTTCAGCGCCGGAATTCGGTACTCGGGCCGGTCGGGGTTGTAGCGATTTTGCAAGTGAATAAAGGTGTAACCCCCACAATTATTAGACAAAATTTTAACAAGCCCGCCGCGGAAAATAGGACACGG
>NZ_JBHJUK010000059.1:0-49955 GCF_042266225.1 Kitasatospora sp. NPDC056181 | reverse complement strand
CCCGCTCGACACGTCGAGCGGGGGCCGCCGTGGTGTGTGCTCCGGGCGTGGAGTGGGAAGTCGGCGTGGCCGACTTCCGACGGTGACCGGTCACCGCTCACCGGTCATCGCCGGTGCGGGCTGCTCCTGGGCCCTGTCGACGGGTGACCGACGGACCGTCAGCCGAGGGCGGCGATGATCGGCGCCCAGGTGGCACCGGTGAGTGCGGCCACCGCCTGCTGCTGGGAGAGCGGGGGAGCGACCCGGGTCGGCTTCGGCACCTCACTGGCACCAAAACCGCCGGCGCTGTTCCACTGCACCATCTGCAGCTGCGCACCGGTCGACTTCAGGGTCACCGTCACCGTCCAGCGGTGGGCGGCGTCGACACCGGCCGGGTGCTTGGCCGCGATCTCCTCCGACATCACCACGGCCCCGCCGGGGATCGCGGCACTGCTCGGCAGCTCGCTCAGCGTGCAGGTGTCACCGGAGGCGCGCGCGGGCTTCGTCTGCTCGCAGCTCAGCCCGTCACCGTCCCTGAGCGGCAGCTTGAGCCGCACGGCCGAGACGCCGACGCTGGAGGCGCCGCCACCGTCGTCGACGACCAGTGAACCCATGGCGACCATTCCGCCGGACGGATTCGCGGGGTCGTTGCTCTGCCCGGTCTCCTGGCTGAACCGGCCCCCGGGGAACGTCAGCTCCAGGGCCTTGATCATCTGGGTGTCGGTGATCGCGGAACGGGGCGCCGCGTGCGCCGCCGGCTCGACGTCGGATCCTGCGGGGTGGAGCCCGGGGAGTGCACCGGGGAACACCAGGCCGGTCGCCGCGACCACGGTGAAGGCGCAGGCGCCGACCCCGGCGGTGACACCGGCGATGACGCCTGCGGTGCGTCGACGCCGGCGGCTGCGCCCGCGCTCGACGGCTCCGCTCACGAACGTGGTGAGATCGGGGTCGAGGGAGTCGGCCGTGCGGTCCAGGGCGTGTGCGAGGTCTGCTTCGAACGGCATGCTGAAGTCACCTTTTCTATCGCTGATGGGGGCGGGGCCTTGCGGCGGTTCTGACCTGCGGGCACGTGCTCAGTGCGGCACCAGGTCGGACAGGCTGTCGCCGAGCAGCGCGCGCACCCTGCCGAGCGCGCGGGTGCCCTGGGAGCGGACCGCGCTGCTGCTCAGCCTGAGCATCCGGGCGGTCTCCTCGATGCTGCGGTCCTCCCAGTAGCGCAGCAGAAGTACCGCCCGGTCGCGGGGCGGGAGTTGGCCGAGGGCGTCCAGCAGGGTGAGCCGCAGCGCGGTGTCCGGGCCGGACGCCGCACCGTCGGGCACGTTCCCGACGGGGCGTTCCGTGGTGCTTCGGCGACGCCGCAGGCTGAGGAAGGTGCGGACCAGAACCGTCTGGGCGTAGGCCGCCGGATTGTCCGCACCGGCCACCCGCTTCCAGTGCACGTACACCCGGCTGAGGGTCTCCTGCACCAGGTCCTCGGCAAGGTGCGCGTCACCGGCGGTGAGCACGTACGCCGAGCGGTACAGCGCCTTGGCCCTCGCGGCCACGAACTCCAGGTACTCGTTCTCCTGAGCTGATTTCACTCGGTCCCCGCCTGTTCCCTCGTCCTGTGATCCCCGTGCATACCCCTCATGACTACGTGGGACGGCAGGATGTCGCGCGGGCGGGAGATCTTCTTCACCGCTGCCGCGTCAACGGCCCGCCACGAGGCCGGCGGCGCGACGCCCGGCGTGGCGCCGACAACGGCGGTTCCCCCAGGGCATCCAGCGCTATGGCCTGCGAAGGTCCCGCTACCAGGGCGCCTAGCGAACACCAGCCTCCAACGCCGGCTCAACGCCGCGGCGATCAACCTCGCCCGCATGGACGCCCTCCGCACCGAGGTGTCCCGGGGCCCGCACTCGCACCAGCCACTTCGCAGTACTGCGCCCCGCCGAGCACCAGCTCGGCGGGGCGCAGTGATCAAGGCTCCGAATCAACCAACAGCGTTCTCCTGTGTGAGCCAGGGGCTGCCGTTGTGAGCGGCGCCGAAGCGGTGAAGTCACAGCTGCGGGACACACGAGATGACCCGGCGGTCAGCGGTGGACCTGGACGAGGGCGTGGCGGCCATCGGTACGCCACGGCGTTCCCGTGCTGTCGAGGTGGGTGACGACGGCGGCGTCGATGCCGACGAGCACGTCGGACTTCAGAGTCCGCAGGGCGGCGACGGGACTGGGGAAGTGGCCCACGGTCCGGCTGAAGGGCGTGGTCGATGACCAGAGCCGGTCGCCGACGAGCCGGCGGTAGTTGAGGTCGCCCTTGAGGATCGCCATCGTGGCACCAGCGAACTCGGTGCGCAGGTCGTTGGGCATGTCGTGAAACGGCAGCGGCGCGCAGAAGAACGCGTGTGTGCGAACTGCGAGCGTGCCCTCGTTCATCGCCACCCACAGCCGTTGGCCGATTGCCCCCGCGGCCGGCGACGGCGCGGTGCGCAGGCGTTCGACCGTGGCGAGGACGTCGGCCATCGTCGCGTCCGACACGTAATAGGGATGGGGCTTCACGTACAGGGTGACCCGGGATGCCAGGCCGCCGGCCAGGAGGTGATCGATCAGCACCAGGTCGGGCAGCAGTTCGCGGCCGGCGTTGTCCGCGACGACGCAGATCCGCCCACCCCCGGCCTGCCCCAGCTCGGCCCAGAACGTCGCACTGTCGTCAGCAACCAGATCGGACACGGTCGACACACCGGCGCTCGCGGTGATCTGGAAGCTGAGGTCGGCGCGGTTGCCCCACAGTGCGGACGACAGAAGCGCCTCCGCCCGCTGCGGCTCCGGCAGAGTGTTGAGCTTGCTCAGCGCGGCCAGCTCGTCGTCAACTGCCACACCGCCCAGCTCCGCGTTCTTGAACGGCGCGAAGGGATCGACGCCCTGCCATGCTCCGGGCTGGAAGTAGCCGGTGGCTTCCAGCAGCCGTCGGTAGAAGTAGCTCTCGGCCCAAAGGAACGGAGCCTCGCCCCAGGGCTTGCCCCACAGGCCCCGGCCCCACTCCAGCCACTGCGCGTGGTCCGGGGCGTCCGGACCCAGCGGCTCCAGCACGCCGGTGGTGCTCTCCGTGAGGAGCCGCTCGACCGCGGTCTGTTCGGCGGGACCGTACGGCAGCGCGTCGAGCACCTGCTGGATGAGCTTGGGGTGACGCTCGTGGAATACGCCCCAGGCGAAGGACCCGGGGACGTTGCTGCGGATCACTGGTGCGGTCGACACGTCGGGGCTCGTCTCTTTCGTCATCATCGGGTGGCGGTCCTGCCCTTGACCTCGAGAGGATCAAGGGCAGTGTCAAGATCGTGGTCGTTGAACCGGAGCAGGGCCGACTCGACGGCACTACCGACGAGGATTTCGCCCGGCGCCGGTTGCGGGGGCAGTTCGGCGCCGTGTCGACGCGAACCTCGGCGAGCTGTTTGTGCCCGGACAACCGGGCCCTGACCGTGCCGTCGGCTGCCGCCGAGACTAGACGATCACGATCCTCTGAGAACGTCACCATGAGGACTCGGCCCGAGGTGTCGTTCGCGACACCGCACTCGCCCAACTCCGCTGGGCTGCCGGCCTCCTGAACAGTCGCTGCCCCACTCCGCTCCGGGCTGAGCTGTTCGGCGCCGTCAGCCGTCTGGCAACCGTGGTCGGCGCCTCGGCCTTCGACGCCTTCGCCCACGACGACGCCCACCGTCTGTTCGCGTTCGCCACCTCGTGTGCCGAGGAAGTGGACAACTGGCCACTGCGCGCAGTTTCCTACAACCTCCGCTCCCGGCAGGCCATCTGGCGCGGCGATCCCGATTCCGGCCTCACGTTCGCCGAACTCGGCCTGGCCCGTGCCGACCGGCTCTCCCCCGCCGAGCGGTCCATGCTTCACAACGCTCGCGCCCGAGCCCTGGCGAAGATGGGCCGCACCCAGCAGACCCTGGCCGCGATCGGCGCGTCCGACGACTCGTTCGCCTCCATCACCCCGGCCGCCGAGGGGCCGTGGATGGCGTACTACGACGGAGCACAGCACCGCGGCGACACCGGGCACGCCCTGTTCGACCTCGCCCTCGCCGGCCATCCACCGCAGGAAGCACTCCGGAGGCTGAAGGCGGCGGTGGACGGTCACGGCGACGGCTTCACCAGATCCCGCGCGTTCTCCCGTACCAAGCTCGCCACGCTCCAGATGGCGGTCGGTGACGCTGAGCAGGCTGTGGCCGAGAGCCGCAGCGCACTCGCAGAGGTCAGCGACCTCCGCTCGCTGCGGGCCAACCACGAGCTGGCTGAGCTCGGCCGGGTCGCCCATCGCCACCGCTGCCTCGGCGACATCCGGGACCTTCGGGAACAGATCGCCGCTACGGTGGCGGCGTGAGCAACACCGAGGACTCCCGCTCCCTACTGCTCAAGGCGTGCGCGACGGTTGGCCTGTCCGCGGCGGGCGCCGAACCGATCCAGATCGGGGAGAACGCGCTGTGGCGATTGCCGCTCGGGGTCGTGGCCCGCATCAGCCGACCCGGGCAGTCGGCGGCCGCGAGCCGTGAACTGGCGGTCGCCCGGTGGCTGGGTGACTGCGGGGTGCCTGCGGTGCGACCGCTCGATCACCAGCGGGAGCCCCTGGACGTGGATGGCAGCCCGGTGACCTTCTGGCACGAGCTGCCACCGCACCGGCCAGGAAGCGCTGCCGACATCGCGCCGCTCCTCGGCCGCGTCCACGGACTTCCCGTTCCGGACTTCCCGTTGGGCGGCCTCGACCCGTTCGTCCGGCTCGCCAACCGGATCGACGGCGCGGCCACGCTCGACGACAGGCAGAGGCGGTGGCTCCGCGACCGCCTGGCCGAACTCCAAACAGCATGGCTGAGCCTCCCGCCTGGCCTGCCTGCGAGCGTCATACACGGCGATGCCTGGGGCGGCAACGCGGCGGTCACACCGACCACCACCTACCTGCTCGACTTCGAACGAACCTCCCTCGGACCTCCCGAGTGGGACCTCACCGCCACCGCCGTCGGCTACGGCACCTTCGGCACTGTTTCGGACGGCGAGTACACCGCCTTCTGCGAGGCGTACGGAGCCGACGTGATGACCTGGGCCGGATACCCGGTACTGCGGGATATTCGAGAGCTCCGAGTCACCTGTTTCGCCCTCCAGCACGCCGCGGCCGATCCTGCCCGACATCGATCGGAGGCCCACTACCGTCTCGCCTGTCTGCAAGGAGACAGCGGTCCGCGGCCGTGGGGCTGGAGAGCCGTCAGCTGAGGCCGGATCGGAACCGCTCCTGTACGGGCGCATCAGTATTCGATGGCGTGAACCGATCCGTCAGGTACCGGGGCGGGCGGTTGGCCGAGGGGTTTCAGGGGCTGAGGGCGGTTCGGTAGTCATACTCGCCGGCTTTGGTGGCCTGGAGGAGCTTGGCGAAGGTGGTGGGGGTGGTGCGGAGGATGGTGGTGGGGGCGTCGGATTCGCGGAGTTCGATCAGCCCGTTGACGGTACGGACCTCGACGCATTCGTTGCTTGAAGCGCTGTAACTGGACTTCTGCCAGACCAGGCCACCCATGTCTTCACCTTCCAAGGACGGCTGTCCCTCGCTCGGTTGAGCGAGGGACAGCTGGGTCATGCGGCGGGGTCGGCGTGGTGGTCGAAGGCGCCGGCTTTGGCGGCTTGGAGGAGCTTGGCGAAGGTGGTGCGGGTGGTGCGGAGGATGGTGGTGGGGGCGTCGGATTCGCGGAGTTCGATCAGCCCGTCGGCGGTACGGACCTCGACGCATTCGTTGGTTGCGGCAGAGTAGCTGGACTTCTGCCAGTCGACGCTAGCCAAGCTTGTCTTCCTTTTCTTTCTTGATTCGCCGCATGAGGTCTCGTGATTCCTCTTCCGGCAGGGCGCTCAGATCCATGCGGGCGAAGATCGCTCGGTAGCTCTCCAGATGGGCTTGGGAGTCGAAGTACTGGCTGCCGTTGGGGATATCCATCTGGACGGTATCGAGCTCGGGAACTGGCCCTTCTGCGTACGTGAGGTTCTCGCTGGAGCCGGGGAAGGTGTCGGTGTCGAACGACACTACCCGCACTGATAGTCCGGGTGTCTGGGAGTCCTCAATGAGGCTGCCGAGCTGGTCGGCGAGTACCCGGGGCCCGCCGAACTGCATGCGTAGCGCCGCCTCGTGGATGAACACGCGGTAGGGGATCCCGTCGGAGCGGACGACCTGTTGTCGCCGCATCCGGAAGGTGGTCCTAATGTCGAGGTCGTGGGCGGGGAGAGGTGGGTAAACCCTGGAGAACACCGCTGAGGCGTATGCGCTGGTCTGAAGAAGTCCCGGAATGTAGGTGCTCGTGCAGGTGGCGAGCCCCTGCGCGTGCCCTTCCATCTCTGCTACATCAAGGAAGTCCGTTGATAGGGCCCCGCGGTACGCCTCCCACCAGCCTTTGCTTCGTTCTGCCGTCATGTCCGCAAGTGCACTGATGAGGGGCTCGTTGGCGCAGCTGCATGCTGCGGCGACCGTGCGCAGGCGTTCTGCGCTGACGCCGATCTTCCCGGACTCCATCTGTGTCACCTGGGTGGGGTTGAGGCCGAGAGTGCGGGCGAGCTGGCTGCCACCGAAGCCGGCCCGCTCCCGCATCTTTCGCAGTTCGATGCCCAGGCGGCGCTGGCGGAGGGTCGGGGTACGGCGAAGGGGCATGTTGTCCTCTCAGCGTGTCGTGGGCTCAGTGTGCCGTGCTGATTGAGAGCGGGTCTAACTGGCCCCGAACGCACGGGAGGGGGAACTTCACGAGGTGCGCCTTCAATTGAAGTCAGCGTGCGCTATCGTCGTCCACAGTCGATCCGACGGATCGTCAGTAACGCCTGTTCTCAGGGCAGTAGGCGCCTGCTGCCCGCGCACCGCAGAGCAGCCACGCGTGGCATTCCCAGCCACGTCCTGGCCTGGCTCACGGCGACGATTCCGCCGGTCAACCCCGAATCCACCACACCACCTCTCTCGGAGGTTCCCCATGTGTGCCCTCAACCCGCCCGACTGGTCCGCCGCCCGTGAGGCGTTGCGCAGCGCGACGTCCGCCGCGGGCTGGCCGGACGACCTCATCTCCGACGCCGAACTCGCCCTCCATGAGCTGTTCGTCAACGCCTGGCGGCACGGAGGCAGCCCCGCGCCGACCGTGGTCGTCGTCCTCCTCGCGGACCGCACCCTCCGCGTCTCCGTGGCGGACGACAACCCGGACCTGCCCGAGCCCCGCGTCTCCGCCGACCCGTACGAGCTGTCCGGCCGGGGCCTGCACCTCGTCCGCTCGCTCACCCACCGCTTCGGCGCCGACCCGCGCCGGCACGGCAAGGGCAAGCTCGTCTGGTTCGAGCTGGACCGTGCCGCGTGGGCGTCGTGACCCCGATGGCCACCCGGGCCGTCCACACCGAGCGCACCACTGTCCACTACCTCGCCGTCGAGAACGTTCCCGACGCGACCGTCCAGCTCCGTGCCGCCGTCGACCTCGACATCAACGCCGCCCCCGGCGAATACCTCGCCCTCCCCCTCACCCGCGACCAGGCCCACGAGCTCCTCCAGGGCCTCGCCGCCCACCTCGGCCACCGTGTGATC
This sequence comes from Kitasatospora sp. NPDC056181, assembly GCF_042266225.1. Taxonomy (NCBI): domain Bacteria; kingdom Bacillati; phylum Actinomycetota; class Actinomycetes; order Kitasatosporales; family Streptomycetaceae; genus Kitasatospora; species Kitasatospora sp. NPDC056181. The sequence goes on along the minus strand of NZ_JBHJUK010000059.1, from coordinate 42,422 downwards.
GGCATCCGCCGATGAGGACGGGCACCGTCAACTTCCTGGTCGGCGCGGCGTTCGCCGCCCTCCTCGCCCTCGCCCTCGCCACCGTCGTCCTCGGCGTCGTCACCGCCCTCAAGGTCAACGACGAGCAGCACGAACCCCCGCCCCCGATCACCCGCCACGGCCGCTGGGAGCTGCGCAGACTCCCCGACGGCACCCACGAGTACGCCTGGATCGCCCGCCAGGCCGGCCACTACGGCCCCGAGATCCGCCACCGAACCAACCCTGACCCGCCCGCCCGCGGCCGGCACCGCATACCCACCTGATCAGCCAACGCGAAGGCCCCCGCCCATCAGGACGGGGGCCTCGCGGCGATCGGGGGCTGCTACTCCCAGCGGAAGAACCGGGCTGCTACTCCCAGCGGAGGAACCGGGTCGCTACTCCCAGCGGAAGAACCGGGCCGCGGCCGCCAGTCCGAGTACCGCCCAGCCGCCCAGGATGCCGAGGTCCGCCCAGGGCACGCCGGCGCCCGTCTGGAGCACCGAGCGCAGACCGTCGGACAGTGCCGCGATCGGCAGCAGCTCCAGCACCGACTGGACGGCGGCGGGGAACTTCGACAGCGGCACGATGACACCCCCCGCCAGCAGCAGCAGGATGAAGACCAGGTTCGCGGCGGCCAGCGTGGCCTCCGCCTTGAGCGTGCCGGCCATCAGCAGGCCGAGGCCGGAGAAGGCGGCGGTGCCGAGGACGAGGAGGGCCAGCACTGCCAGGACGTTCCCCTGCGGGGACCAGCCGAGCGCCAGGGCGATCACGCTCAGCAGCGCCACCTGCAGCGCCTCCGTCACCAGCACGCAGCCCGTCTTCGCCGTGAGCAGCGCCCAGCGCGGCAGCGGGCTGGCGCCCAGCCGCTTCAGCACGCCGTACCGCCGCTCGAAGCCGGTGGCGATGGCCTGTCCGGTGAAGGCGGTGGACATCACGGCCAGCGCGAGCAGGCCGGGGGCCAGGAAGTCGACCCGCTTGCCGGGGCCGTCCACCGCGACGATGTCGACGGCGGAGAAGAGCACCAGCAGCACCGTCGGGATGACCACGGTGAGCAGCAGCTGTTCGCCGTTGCGCAGCAGCATCCTCGTCTCGAAGGCCGTCTGGGCGAGCAGCATCCGGCCGACGGGGGCCGCACCCGGCTTGGGGGAGTAGTCGGGGGAGTAGTCCACGGAGGTCACGAGCGCAGGTCCCGTCCGGTCAGGTCGAGGAAGACGTCTTCGAGGCTGCGGCGCTGCACGGCGAGCCGCTCGGGGAGGATGCCGGAGGCCGCGCACCAGCCGGTGACGGTGGCCAGCAGCTGCGGGTCGACGGGCGCCTCGATGCGGTAGCTGCCGGGGGTGGCCTCGGTGGCGGTGGCGCCCTCAGGCAGTTCCTTGAGCAGCGGGCCGAGGTCCAGCCCGGGCGGCCCGTCGAAGCGCAGTGAGGACTCGGCGCCGCCGCGGCAGAGCTCCTCCGGGGTGCCCTCGGCGATCACGCGGCCGCGGTCGACGATCGCGACCCGGTCGGCGAGCTGTTCGGCCTCGTCCATGTGGTGGGTCGTGACGACCACGGTGACGCCGTCCCGGCGCAGGTCGCGGACGAGGTCCCAGGTGGCGCGGCGGGCCTGCGGGTCGAGGCCGGCGGTGGGCTCGTCCAGGAAGACCAGCTCCGGGCGGCCGACCACGGCCATGGCCAGGGCGAGGCGCTGCTGCTGGCCGCCGGAGAGCCGGCGGTAGGTGGTGCGGCCGCAGGAGCCGAGGCCGAGCCGCTCGACGAGGGCGTCGACGTCGAGCGGGTGGGCGTGCAGCTTCGCGGTGTGCCGGAGCATCTCGACGGCGCGCGCGCCCGCGTACACACCGCCGGACTGGAGCATCACGCCGATCCGGGGGCGCAGCCGGTCGCCCTGGGTGACCGGGTCGAGGCCGAGGACGCGGACGGTGCCGGCGTCGGGGCGGCGGTAGCCCTCGCAGGTCTCGATGGTGGTGGTCTTGCCGGCGCCGTTGGGGCCGAGCACGGCGGTGATCGCGCCGCGTGCGAGGGTGAGGTCGAGACCGTCCACCGCGGTCTTCTCGCCGTAGCGCTTGACCAGCCCGGTGATCTGGACCGCGGGTTCGGAATGCATACCGGCGAGTGTAAGAGGCGTGAACGCCGCGGGCCGAAGCCGGGCCGGATGATCGTTCACCCAGGTCAGGTAAGCCTTACCTGCGTGACAGATGACACCAGTGAGGCCTGGATCACGGCTTGTCCCGTCGGAAGTAATTACGCAACACTGGTGTTGTGAAAAACATGCGCGAGCACTCCACGCAGCAGGAGGCCGAGTCGGCCCCCGGCTGTGCCGTGCCCGCGACGGCGGCCGAGGTGCTGCTGGAGGGCCACCGGGCGACCCGGGACAGGGTCGCCCGTTCGATCCTCGACCACGGCCCCTCCTCCGCCGCCGACCTGGCGAGCCGGCTCGGTCTGACCACCGCGGCCGTCCGCCGTCACCTGGACGGACTCGCCGCCGCCGGTCTGGTCGACGCCCGCGAACAGCGGGTGTACGGCAGCCGCGGCCGGGGCCGTCCCGCCAAGGTCTTCGCCCTCACCGACGCCGGACGGGACGCCTTCTACCAGGCGTACGACCAGCTCGCGGCCGACGCGCTGCGCTGGATCTCCGACTCGGTGGGCGGCGGCAAGGCGGGCGAGGAGGCGGTCGCCGCCTTCGCCCGGGCCCGGTTCGGGAAGCAGGGCGAGCGCTACCTCGCCGCGCTGCGCCAGGCCGCGGCCGGGGAGCGCACCGAGGCGCTCGCCCAGGCGCTGAGCGCGGACGGGTACGCTGCCACCGTGCGGCGTGTGCCGTCGGCCGCGGCGAAAGCCCCGGCGGGCGCCCAGCTCTGCCAGCACCACTGCCCGGTCGCGCACATCGCCGAGCAGTTCCCGCAGCTCTGCGAGGCGGAGACCGAGGTCTTCTCCCAACTGCTGGGCACCCATGTGCAACGGCTGGCCACCATCGCCCACGGCGACGGGGTCTGCACCACCTATGTGCCGGCATCCGGTGCCGCATCGTCGCCCGCCCTGCGTGCCGCAGGACCGGGTACCGGTGCAGTGCCGACTGCCGGTACGTCCATCGAAGACTCAGCGTCCGCGCGTTAGGAAGCTCGCATGACTGACACCGTTTCGCACCCGGAGCTCGAAGGCCTGGGCACCTACGAGTACGGCTGGGCCGACCCGGACACCGCCGGTGCGGTTGCCAAGCGCGGGCTCAGCGAGGACGTCGTCCGCGACATCTCGGCGAAGAAGAGCGAGTCCGAGTGGATGCTGAACCTGCGGCTCAAGGGCCTCAAGCTGTTCGGCAAGAAGCCCATGCCGACCTGGGGCTCGGACCTCTCCGGCATCGACTTCGACAACATCAAGTACTTCGTCCGCTCGACCGAGAAGCAGGCCGAGTCCTGGGAGGACCTGCCCGCGGACATCAAGGCGACGTACGACAAGCTCGGCATCCCGGAGGCGGAGAAGCAGCGCCTCGTCGCCGGTGTCGCCGCGCAGTACGAGTCCGAGGTCGTCTACCACCAGATCCGCGAGGACCTGGAGGAGCAGGGTGTCATCTTCCTGGACACCGACACCGCCCTCAAGGAGCACCCGGAGATCTTCAAGGAGTACTTCGGCACCGTCATCCCGGCCGGCGACAACAAGTTCGCCGCGCTGAACACGGCGGTCTGGTCCGGCGGCTCCTTCATCTACGTGCCGAAGGGCGTGCACGTCGACATCCCGCTCCAGGCCTACTTCCGGATCAACACCGAGAACATGGGCCAGTTCGAGCGGACGCTGATCATCGTCGACGAGGACGCCTACGTCCACTACGTCGAGGGCTGCACCGCGCCGATCTACTCCTCCGACTCGCTGCACTCCGCGGTCGTGGAGATCATCGTCAAGAAGGGCGGCCGCTGCCGCTACACGACCATCCAGAACTGGTCGAACAACGTCTACAACCTGGTCACCAAGCGCGCCGTGGCGTACGAGGGCGCGACCATGGAGTGGATCGACGGCAACATCGGCTCCAAGGTCACCATGAAGTACCCGGCCGTCTACCTGATGGGCGAGCACGCCAAGGGCGAGACCCTGTCGATCGCCTTCGCCGGTGAGGGCCAGCACCAGGACGCCGGCGCCAAGATGGTCCACATGGCGCCGAACACCTCCTCCAACATCGTCTCCAAGTCGGTGGCGCGGGGCGGCGGCCGCACCTCCTACCGCGGTCTGATCGAGATCGGCGAGGGCTCCAAGGGTGCCAAGTCCAACGTGCTCTGCGACGCGCTGCTCGTCGACACGATCTCCCGCTCGGACACCTACCCGTACGTGGACGTCCGCGAGGACGACGTGTCCATGGGCCACGAGGCGACCGTCTCCAAGGTCAGCGAGGACCAGCTCTTCTACCTGATGAGCCGGGGCATGACCGAGTTCGAGGCGATGGCGATGATCGTCCGCGGATTCGTCGAGCCGATCGCGCGCGAGCTGCCGATGGAGTACGCGCTGGAGCTGAACCGGCTGATCGAGCTGCAGATGGAGGGCTCCGTCGGCTGACGCCGCAGCCGTACGCAGTCCGTCCGCACGTTGAGGAAGAGAGCACCACGAACAGCCATGGCTGACACGCCTTCGAATGTCGCAGTGAACACCGCCGGTTCCACGACCGCCGGTTCGATCGAGGTCGGTACCGCCGGGGCGGGCGCGCAGCTCGCCGGCCCCGGCACCGGCCGCGCCACCGTCCAGCAGCCGATCGACGCCCGCGTCGCGGTCAAGCCCTCCTACGAGGTCGACGACTTCCCGGTGCCGACCGGCCGCGAGGAGGACTGGCGGTTCACCCCGCTCCACCGCCTGAACGGCCTGCACGACGGCAGCGCCGCCGAGGCCGCCAAGGGCGAGGACAAGGTCGAGCTGAGCCTGCCGGACGGCGTCACCGCCGAGACCGTCGGCCGCGACGACGCCCGCCTGGGCAAGGCCGGCAAGCCGGTCGACCGGGTCGCCGCCCAGGCGTTCAGCGCCTTCGAGGAGGCGCTCGTGGTCACCGTCCCCAAGGAGACGGTGCTCACCGAGCCGGTCAAGATCGACGTGCACGGCGAGGGCGGCACCCGCTTCGCCCACGTGGTGGTCGACGTCAAGCCGTTCGCCGAGGCCGTCGTGGTGATCAACCACACCGGCAGCGGCACCCGCGCCGCCAACGTCGAGCTGCTGGTCGGCGACGGCGCCAAGCTCACCTTCGTCTCCGTCCAGGACTGGGAGCGCGACGCGGTGCACGCCGCCCAGCAGACCGCCCTGGTCGGCCGGGACGCCTCGCTGAAGTCCGTGGTCGTCACCTTCGGCGGCGACGTGGTCCGCATCCACCCGCGGGTCTCCTACGCCGCGCCCGGCGGCGAGGCCGAGCTGTTCGGCCTCTACTTCGCGGACGCCGGCCAGCACCTGGAGCACCGTCTGGTCATCGACCACGACACCCCGCACTGCCGCTCCAACGTGGTCTACAAGGGCGCGCTGCAGGGCCAGGACGCGCACGCCGTCTGGGTCGGCGACGTGCTGATCCGCGCGGCCGCCGAGGGCACCGACACCTACGAGCACAACCGCAACCTGGTGCTCACCGACGGCGCCCGGGTCGACTCGATCCCGAACCTGGAGATCGAGACCGGCGAGATCGTCGGTGCCGGCCACGCCTCCGCGACCGGCCGCTTCGACGACGAGCAGCTCTTCTACCTCCAGGCCCGCGGCATCCCGGCCGACGAGGCCCGCCGCCTGGTGGTGCGCGGCTTCTTCGCCGAGCTGGTCCAGCAGATCGGCGTCGCCGAGATCCAGGACCAGCTGATGGAGAAGATCGAGGCCGAGCTGGAAGCGGCGGTCTGAGTCCGATGAGCTTTCTCCGCGCCTGCGCGCTCAGCGAGCTGGCCGAGGACGTGCCCAGGCGCGTCGACCTCAACGGCGTTCCGGTCTCCGTCGTCCGCACCGACGAGGGGGTGTTCGCGATCAACGACACCTGCTCGCACGCGAACGTCTCGCTCTCCGAGGGCGAGGTCGAGGACTGCATGATCGAGTGCTGGCTGCACGGCTCCAGCTTCGACCTGCGCACCGGCAAGCCCTCCGGCCTGCCCGCCACCAAGCCGGTCGCTGTCTACCCCGTAAAGATCGAAGGGGACGATGTGCTCGTCTCCGTCAACCAGGAGTCCTGAGTACACATGGCAACCCTTGAAATCCGCGACCTGCACGTCTCCGTCGAGGCGGAGACCGGCCCCCGGGAGATCCTGAAGGGCGTCGACCTGACCGTGAAGCAGGGCGAGACCCACGCGATCATGGGTCCGAACGGCTCCGGCAAGTCCACCCTGGCCTACTCGCTGGCCGGCCACCCCAAGTACACCGTCACCGGCGGCTCCGTGCTGCTGGACGGCGAGGACGTCCTGGAGATGTCCGTCGACGAGCGCGCCCGGGCCGGCGTCTTCCTGGCCATGCAGTACCCGGTCGAGGTCCCCGGTGTCTCGGTCTCCAACTTCCTGCGCACCGCCGCCACCGCCGTCCGCGGCGAGGCCCCCAAGCTGCGGCTGTGGGTCAAGGAGGTCAAGGAGGCGATGGCCGCCCTGCAGATGGACCCGGCCTTCGCCGAGCGCAACGTCAACGAGGGCTTCTCCGGCGGTGAGAAGAAGCGCCACGAGATCCTCCAGCTGGAGCTGCTCAAGCCGAAGATCGCGATCCTCGACGAGACCGACTCCGGCCTGGACGTCGACGCGCTGCGGATCGTCTCCGAGGGCATCAACCGGGTCCGCTCGACCGGCGAGGTCGGCACCCTGCTGGTGACGCACTACACCCGCATCCTGCGGTACATCAAGCCCGACCACGTCCACGTCTTCGCGGGCGGCCGCATCGTCGAGTCCGGCGGTGCCGAGCTGGCCGACAAGCTGGAGAACGAGGGCTACGAGTCCTACGTGAAGGGCGGCGCTTCCGAGTGACCCATACGCACGAGTCGGCGGTCCTGCAGGGCCTGCTCGACACCGACGCGATCCGCAAGGACTTCCCGGTCCTCCAGCGCCTGCTGCACGACGACAAGCCGCTGGTCTACCTGGACAACGCGGCGACCTCGCAGAAGCCGCGCCAGGTCCTGGAGGCGCTGAACGCCTACTACGAGCGGCACAACGCCAACGTCCACCGCGGCGTGCACGTGCTCGCCGAGGAGGCCACGGCGCTGTACGAGGGCGCCCGTGACAAGGTCGCGGCGTTCATCAACGCGCCGAGCCGCAACGAGGTGGTCTTCACCAAGAACGCCTCGGAGTCGCTCAACCTGGTCGCCAACATGCTGACCTGGGCGGACGAGCCGTACCGGGTGGACGCCGAGTCCGAGATCGTCATCACGGAGATGGAGCACCACTCCAACATCGTCCCGTGGCAGCTGCTCTCGCAGCGCACCGGCGCGAAGCTGAAGTGGTTCGGGCTGACCGACGAGGGCCGGCTCGACCTGTCCAACATCGACGAGCTGATCACCGAGAAGACCAAGGTGGTCTCGTTCACCCTGGTCTCCAACCTGCTCGGCACCGTCAACCCGGTCGAGACCATCGTGCGCAAGGCCCAGGACGTCGGCGCCCTCGTGGTGATCGACGCCTCGCAGGCCGCGCCGCACATGCTGCTCGACGTGCAGGCGCTGGAGGCCGACTTCGTCGCCTTCACCGGCCACAAGATGCTGGCCCCGACCGGCATCGGCGTGCTCTGGGGCCGCCAGGAGCTGCTGGAGGACCTCCCGCCGTTCCTCGGCGGCGGCGAGATGATCGAGACCGTCACCATGGGCTCGTCCACCTACGCCCCGGCGCCGCACAAGTTCGAGGCGGGCACCCCGCCGATCGCCCAGGCGGTCGGGCTGGGCGCGGCCATCGACTACCTGTCGGGCATCGGCATGGAGAAGATCGCCGCCCACGAGCACGCCATCACCGCGTACGCGGTCGAGCGGCTGCTGGAGGTCCCGGACCTGCGGATCATCGGCCCGCGCACGGCCGTGGACCGCGGTGCGGCCATCTCGTTCACGCTCGGCGACATCCACCCGCACGACGTGGGCCAGGTGCTGGACGAGCAGGGCATCGCCGTGCGCGTCGGCCACCACTGCGCGCGGCCGGTCTGCCTGCGGTACGGAATTCCGGCGACCACGCGGGCGTCGTTCTACCTGTACTCGACGCCGGGCGAGGTCGACGCCCTGATCGACGGCCTGCACCACGTCCGGAACTTCTTCGGCTGACAGGACGGCCCACCACATGAAGCTCGACTCGATGTACCAGGACATCATCCTGGACCACTACCGCAACCCGCACGGCAAGGGTCTGCGGGACGGCGACGCCGAGGTGCACCACGTCAACCCCACCTGCGGGGACGAGATCACCCTGCGGGTGAGGCTCGACGGCGCCAAGGTCGCCGACGTCTCGTACGAGTCGCAGGGCTGTTCCATCAGCCAGGCCAGCGCCTCGGTGCTGAACGACCTGGTGGTCGGCAAGACCGTCGGCGAGGCGCAGGCCGTCCAGGAGGCCTTCCTGGAGCTCATGCAGAGCAAGGGCCAGGGCGAGGGCGACGAGGAGGTGCTGGAGGACGCGGTCGCGTTCGCCGGCGTCTCCAAGTACCCGGCCCGGGTCAAGTGCGCGCTGCTGAGCTGGATGGCCTGGAAGGACGCCACCGCGAAGGCGCTCGCCGGGCAGCCCGCGGTCACCGACGCCCCCACCGACTGACGCAGAAGAGGAGGACCGAACCATGAGCGACACCACCGAGACGCCCGCCCCTTCCGCGGAGGGCGGCCCGACCGTCATCGTCGGCACCACCGCCGGCACCGTCTCCGTCGAGGACCTGACCGAGGCCCTGATGGACGTCGTCGACCCCGAGCTGGGCATCGACGTCGTCAACCTGGGCCTGATCTACGGGATCCACATCGACGAGTCCGACGTGGCCACCATCGACATGACGCTCACCTCGGCGGCCTGCCCGCTGACCGACGTCATCGAGGACCAGGCCAAGACGGCCACCGACGGCCTCGTCCAGGACCTGCGCATCAACTGGGTCTGGATGCCGCCGTGGGGCCCCGACAAGATCACCGACGACGGCCGCGACCAGCTCCGCGCCCTCGGCTTCAACGTCTGAGGCCTGCCGCCCGTCAACCCGCTGCCGCGCGAGTCTCCCCTTCGGGGGAATGATTCGCGCGGCAGTGGTATATCTGCCGGTGGGCGGCGAGACTGCTGCCGCGACCACGGAGGGAGCGACGTGATGGCTGTGGAAGCTGTCGGGCATTGGACGCTGCCCGACTCGGCGTACGCCATGTGGGTCCGGGGCGAGCTCGACGAGTACCTGCGGATCCCCGACGACGGCACGCGGGTCGAGGTGGTCGGAGGGGAGTTCGTCGTGTCACCAGCACCGGTATACGCCCACGGGGGCATCCTCTCGGACATCCAGGAGGCGGTCCTGCGAGCGAAGATCGCAGATGCGGAGTTCGCCTGGCGGGGTGTCCAGACCGTCAACCTCGACCTTGTGGAGATCGGGGACGGCTACATCCCGGACATGGTGATCGTGCACAGGGACACCGATGCCCGAGGACGCGCCGAGGAGACACTGCACGTCTATCCGGGAGACCTGGGGCTCGTTGTCGAGGTGACCTCCTCCTCCAACGCGCACAACGACCGTCGTCCCGTGCTCGGCCGGCGGCTCAAGCCCACCAAGTGGAGCGGGTACGCGCGCACCGGTGTGCCGTACTACCTGCTCGTGGACCGTGATCCGCGGAACCCCGGCGTCACGCTGTTCGGCGAGCCGGACCGCGGTGAGGGGAGCTACGAGGTCCTCGGCGAATGGAAGTTCGGTGAGCCGCTGGAGCTGCCGGCGCCTTTCGGTTTCGAGATCCGTACGGACGGCTGGAAGCCCTGGGCCCTGTAGGCCCGCACGAAACGCCGCCGCCCGGTACGGGATCCGTACCGGGCGGCGGCTTCTTGCTGTCAGGAGGTCAGGCCCGCTTCGGGCGCTTGGCCACGGCGGCCGCCAGGGCCACGCAGACGAGTGCGGCCACGGCGGCGAAGCCGCTGACGGCGGGGAGCAGTCCGTAGGCCTGGACGAGCGCGCCGACGCCAACGATCGGCAGCGACGAGCCGAGGTAGACGATGACCCAGAGCGAGCTGAGCTCGGAGCCCCGGCGTTCCGGGTTCATCGCCGCCACGGCGGAGGTGAACAGCGAGCGGAAGGCGACGCCCTGGCACGCGCCGCCGAGGACGCTGCCGATGAACAGCAGGGCCGGGGTGCCGGTGTACTGGGCGGTGACGACCAGGCCGAGGCCGGCGGCCAGGCCGGTCAGGCCCAGGGCGATCACCACGCGGTCGGCGGTCGGCGGGACGAGCAGCTGGGCGACGGCCGAGGAGCCGAGCAGCAGGGCGGCGACCACGGCGCCGGTCAGCCGGGAGTCGCTGTGCAGCAGCTTGGCGGAGAACGCCGGGGCCAGGCTGAGGTAGACGCCGAAGACCGCGTACGAGACGAAGCCGGCGCCGGAGGCCAGCAGGAACTCGCGGCGGCCGGTGGCCGGCAGGGCGAGCCGCTGCGGGCGCAGGTGGGCCGGGGTGGTGATGCGCGGCGGGGAGGCCGGCGGGCGGTTGCGGCCGGGCATCCGGGGGTGGACCACGGCGAGCGGCACGCAGAGCGCGAGCAGGGCGACGGCGTGCAGCAGGAACGGGGTCAGCAGCGGATCGGAGCCGCCGGCCAGCAGGGCGCCGACCACCGGGCCGAGCGCGACGCCACCGGCCGAGCAGGCGAGGGTCAGCTTGGCGGCCAGGGTGGGGCGCTCCGGCAGCAGGTCACCGAGCGCGGCGCCGGCGGCACCGGTGGACAGGCCCACCGCGACGCCCTGGACGGCACGGCCCGCGGCGAGCTGCCAGAAGCTGCCCGCGGTGGCGAACACGGCGTCCCCGGCGGCGGCCAGGGCCACGGCGGGCAGGATCAGGGCGCGCCGGCCGAGGTGGTCCGACCAGTGGCCGACCGCGGCGAGCACCGGGACCAGCGCGAACACGTAGATCGTGAAGAGGATCGTGGTGTCGAGCGGGGTGAGCGCCAGCCGCTGCTGGAGCAGCGGGTAGATCGGGGTCGCCAGGTTGGCGCCGATCAGCATGAAGAGAAGGCCGGCGGCGACGAGGCCGACGCGGACACCGCGCAACGCGTTCCAGCGGCTGATCGCGGCGAGCTGGAGCTGGGCACGCGGCGCGAGCTCCAGGGGAAGCAGGGCCTCCGACAGTCGGCGTCCGTCGAACTGCGCGGTGCGCAGGCCGGAGCCGGCAGGGGAGAGGTCCGCCATATCAGGGGTCTCCTGTGGCCAGGGCACCACCTCGGGCCGACATGGCCCGGGGTGGTGGCCTGGTACGGGTACCTCTGGTGGAGCGGGTGAGCTTGTTCAGGGGGAGGGCTTCGTTGCCCGGTGGCCCGCGCGGGGTGTGCACGGCACCGTTTCGAAGGATAAGGGGTGGGCGCACGCCTGCGGCGCGCGCCCCGGGAGGCCGGGCGTCGGGGGTGCCGGACCTATACGCTGAGGAAGTAGACATGTACGCGGAGCTGATCGGCTGACCGCTGGCTGTAGGGAGAACGCGCAACGATGGCCGGACGACGTCGGAAGAACGCTGGGGCCTCGTCGGCGGCTGCGCCGGGCGAGGAGGGGGCGGCCGGTGCGGTGCTGCCGGCCGACCTGGAGCTGCAGGACCTCTACGGGGCGTTCGCCGCGCACGGGCTGGACGACGAGGACCTCGACGACGCGGCCGTCCTGGTGCCGCCGGTGAAGCTGCCCGCCGAGGCGGAGCTGGCCGCGCAGGCGAAGGCCGTCCCGATGTTCGGGTACGCGCTGAAGCTGGCCCGCTGGGCCGCGCCGCACCGGGCGGTGGACGAGTTCGGCGACCTCACCGGGCCGGACCGGGCGCCCGCCGCCCGGCTGCTGGGCCTGGCCCCCGAGGAGGGGGACGCGCCGGAGGAGGCCGTGGTCGAGGCGATGCGCGCCTGGTCGCTGGCCTGCGACCTGGACCTGGTCGAGATCGGCACCACCGAGGCCGGCGAGCACGTGGCCGTCCCCGGGCCGGACCTCGAACCGGCCGAGCAGGGGGACGCGGAGACCGTCCTGGAGCTCTGGCTGACCGCCGCCGGGATCGTCCGGGAGCTGGCGGTGGAGGCGGACTCGATGCCGGAGGAGGGCGGGGAGGGCGCCGCCGGGGCGGAGGCGGCCGACGAGGACGAAGAGGACGAGGCGCGCCTGGCGCAGGTCGAGGAGGCCAGGGACGAGGCCGCCGAGCTGCTCGATGAGGCGCTCCAGGTGCTGTACGAGACCACCGCCTTCGCCGAGCCCGGTACCGAGACCGTGCCGCTCGGGGTGCTGGCCGCCCTGCTGGTCGTCCCCGAGGGGGAGGAGCCGAGCGAGGAGCTGCTCGGCGACATCACCGACGTGATGGTCACGCTGGACCCGATGCTGGGCGACCTCGCCGAGCTGGGCGTGCTGGACTACCGCCCGATCGACCCGGAGCTGTTCGACGAGGAGGAGGGCGAGGAGGGCGCGCAGCCCGCCGGCCCGGCCGTCGGCGAGGAGCCGCTGGACGAGGAGGAGTCGGCCCGCTTCGGCCTCGTCCGGCTGACCCCGCTCGGCCAGTACGGCATCCGGCAGTGGCTGCTGGAGGACGGCTACGACGCGCCGCTGGTCGGCGAGCTGGCCCAGGGCGACGCCGCCGAGCTGCTGCGCGCGGTCTGCGAGTCGGCCAACGTGCTGCCCGACGAGGAGCTGCGGGTCTGGATCACCGGCCGGGAGCCGGAGGAGGCGGCACGCGAGCTGCTCGCCGCGGCGCGCGGCAACGACGCGTACGCGCCGATGCGCCGGATGCTCTGCCAGCTGGCGCTGGCCATGCTGGGCGCGCCCGCCGAGCCGGCCGTCCGGGAGGTGCTGGACGACCCGGAGCTGGGCGGGGGCGCGCGGGCCTGGCTGGCCGGCCTCGGGGCCGCCGACGTGCCCGCGCCGGAGCGCGGGATGGCGCTCTGGACGGTCGTCGACACCTTCGCGGCCCAGCTGCTCGACACCGGGGGCGACGCCGAACTGCTGCGCGAGCTGATCGCCGAGCTGCCGGTGACCGACAACCCGGCGAGCTACTTCGGCGAGCTCTGGCGGGTCGACCACCCGTACACGGCGGACGTGCTGGAGGTGGTCGGCGAGCTGCACCTGGACCGGACGGTGGCCAAGGAGGCCCGCAAGGCGGCCTTCAAGGCGCGGTCGAAGAAGTGAGGTCGAGGACGTAAGGGGCCCGCGCGGCGGGGGTCTACGGAAGGTCCAGCGAGCCGTCCTCGGTGAAGGGGAAGAACGGGTTGTGCGCCAGCTCCCAGAGGTGGCCGTCCAAGTCCTCGAAGTAGCCGGAGTAGCCGCCCCAGCTGGTCGCGGTCGGGGGCTTGACCACCGTCGCCCCCGCCGCGACGGCCGTCTTCAGGGCGGCGTCCACCAGCTCGGGGGACTCCAGGTTCACCGCCAGGGTGACGCCCCGGAACGAGGGCTCGCCGGTGGGGGGCACGCCGGCGTCGGCGGCCAGCTCGTCGTGCGGGAAGAGCCCGAGCACCGAGTCGGCGGTCCGGAACCAGACGATCTCCGGGCTGGAGGCCGACGAGCGCCGCCACCCCAGCGCCTCGTAGAAGCGGGCGCTGGCGTCGAGGTCGGCCACCCCGAGCGTCACGATGCTGATGCGGGCCGGGAAGTCCTTGGAAGCTGTCATGCCCGACAGCCTAGGAAGCGGGACTGACAAACCGCGTTCCTGACACGGTGTCACGGGTACCCGTCCGCCCGGCGGGGCAAAGGAGCTGATGACCCGGCAGGTCGGGCCACGTATCGTGTCCGGCAGACGCGCGGGAGCGGTGAGGATTCGGGGGTGCGGCGCGGGATGACGCGGGAGAGCGGTGGCAGGCAGGACGGTCTCCGGGGGGACGGGCCCGGGCGGGTGGAGGCGCGGGCGCGCGAGGACCGTTTCGCCGACCAGGAGGACTTCGCCCGCCGCACCCTCGCCGCGGCCGACTTCCCGGTGTACGGGGTCGCCACCGGGGTGGGCCCGGAGGGCGACGCACTGGCCGCCTTCGAGACCTCGGACGGCCTGCTCTCCTGGGTCGAGGTCCGCTCCGGCGACTGGACCTCCGCCGACGGCCCGTACGTCACCGTGCGCACCCACCGGCCCGGCGCCGACCGGCCCGGTGCCCTGCCCGAGCTGGAGGACGTGGTCGAGGACGAGCGCGACCGCGTCTACGAGCAGCTCGGCGTGGACGAGGGCGACTGCCCCGGACGGGTCCGGGCGCTGCGCGAGTGGATCACCGTCGACGGCGAGCCGCAGGCGGTCGAGGTGTACGAGGACAGGCGCGAGCTCTGGGACCGCCCAGAGGCCGCCCTCCCCGGCGTCTGCCCCAGGCCCGGTGCCGGGCCGGTCTGGGCCGTGCGGCTGTGGGTGGACGGGATGGCCGTGACCGTCTGCGGGCGCGGGGTGGCGCCCGGCGGCGTCGAGCTGGCCCCGGTCGCGGACGTCGAGCGCTACCTGCGCGGCCGGACCGCGCTGCTGCGCTCGCTCGCCTCCCGGCGCGGCCGGTACGTCCCCGTCGAGGAGCGTGAACTCGCCCCGGCGGCCGGGCTGGAGGCGCACCGGGCGGTGATCGCGCACGGCATCGCCGAGTCCGCCGCGATCGAGGGGCAGGTACGGGCCGGGCGGACGCCCCGGCTGCCCCGCGGGCTGCGCGGCGAGGCCGGCGCGCTGCGCAGGGAGGCCGCGGTGCGCCAGCAGATGCGGCTCGCCTCGGAGACCCGGGAGGAGGCGGTGGCGGCGGTGACGGCGATGGTCAACCAGCTCAACCGGCTCTCCCTGCAGACCCAGTGGGTGGTCGGCACGCCGGAGGGGGAGGCCGCCGTCGAGGAGGTGATCCGCTACACGGTGTTCGCCAGCGAGGTGGCCAGCCTGCCGGCGCAGCGGGCCTGGGAGCGGGTGTGGCGCAACAGGCAGGGCGGCGAGGGCGACTGTGGGGAGGAACAGCGGCTCGGGGAGCAGCTCTGGCTCTCGGCCTGGGAGCAGTGGCGGGCGGCACGCGCACGGCGGTGACGGCGTCGGCGCGGCCCGGTGGGGCCGTGACCTGTGGTGCTCACGGCAAAGAGCGGGTCATGGGTTCGAATACGGTCGGCAAAAGACCACGCTGACGAGGCATCGGATTCACCGTGCGTTCACCGTACCGGCGGAGTCTGCTGGGCGTCGGCGACCAGCCTCGACACCTCGCACGCCACGTACCGGGCCCGCCCGGTCGGCGGCCCACCTCTCAGGAGTGACTCCATGTCGCTGTCCCGCCGGGACTTCGTCAACCGTTCCACCCTCGTCGGGGCCGGCGTCCTGATCGCCGGCAGCGCCGAGGCCCTGGCCAGCGCCCCGGGTGCGATCGCCGCCCCCGTCGGCGGCGAGGTGAAGGACGCCGCGACCGCCGACGCCGAGCGTGCCGCCGTCGGCTACGGCCCGCTGGTCAAGGACCCGGAGAACCTGCTCTCGCTGCCCAAGGGCTTCAAGTACACGGTGGTGAACCGGGCCGGCGTCACCAAGCTGCGCACCGGCGAGTTCACCCCGAGCAACCACGACGGCACCTCGGCCTTCGAGGACGAGCGCGGCGGCAACCTGCTGGTCGTCAACCACGAGCTCGGCGGCGCCCGCGCCAACTGGCCGCACCCGGTGCCGCTGATCGAGGGCCACGTCTACGACCCGGGCGCGGCCGGCGGCTGCACCATCGTGCACGCTAAGGCCAACGGCAAGGTCGAGCAGTGGGTCGGCATCGCCGGCACCGCCACCAACTGCGCCGGTGGCGTGAGCCCGTGGGGCACCTGGCTGTCCGGCGAGGAGACCGAGGACAAGGCCGGCAAGAACGGCTTCACCAAGGACCACGGCTACATCTTCGAGGTCGACCCGTTCGACGACGAGTACAACCAGAACCCCCAGCCGGTGAAGGCCTTCGGCCGGTTCGCGCACGAGGCCGTCGTGGTGGACCCGAAGCGCGGCCACGTCTACCTGACCGAGGACGCCTCGAACCCCAACGGCCTGCTCTTCCGCTGGACCCCGCCGGCCGGCTTCAAGCACGGCCGCTACCAGCTGCGGGGGCTCGCCGCCGACGCCGGCGTGCTGGAGGCCTTCAAGGTCTTCGACGCGCAGGGCAAGCTGGTCGACGACCTCTCGCGCGCCACCAAGGTCGGCACCACCTACGGCGTGGACTGGGTCAAGGTCCAGGACCGCGACGCGCAGACGGTCTCCATCCGCAAGCAGTTCAAGGACGGCGAGGTCACCCGCGCCCGCAAGCTGGAGGGCATGTGGTGGGGTGACGGCGGCTTCTACTTCGTCTCCAGCTTCGCCCGCTCGGAGAGCCCGCTCCAGCACGACGGCCAGGTCTGGTTCTTCAACCCGGTCCGGCGCACCATCACCCTGAAGGTGCTGCTCGGCGTCAACACCGACGTCTGGGGCGACCACGACAACTTCGACGGCCCGGACAACATCACCGTCTCGCCGTACGGCGGCATCGTGATCGCCGAGGACGGCGAGGGCGTCTCGCACCTGTTCGGCGCCACCGAGGACGGGCTGACCTACCCGATCGCCCGCAACGAGCTGAACATCGGCAGCGCCGAGAAGCCGGAGTTCAGCGAGTTCACCGGCGTCACCTTCTCGGACGACGGCAAGACGCTGTTCGCCAACATCCAGACCCCGGGCATCCAGCTGGCCATCACCGGCCCGTGGCACCGGCTGAACGAGCACAAGCGCGGCCAGGGCTACGGTCAGTGAGCCTGACGGCCTGACGGTGAGGGGCCCGCTCCGGCGGGCCCCTTTCCGGTTGTCCGTGGTTTCGGCTGTCCGTGGGGTTCAGCCGTTCGCGGGTCCCGGCGGGTCTCAGCGGGTACCGGCGGGCCCCGGCGGGTCTCAGCCGTCCGCGGGCAGCCGGAGCTGGAGCATGGCCAGCAGCCGCTGCTGCGGCTGGGCCAGGTCGATGCCGGTCAACTGCTCGGCCCGGCGGACCCGGTAGCGCAGGGTGTTGGGGTGGATGTGCAGGGCGTCCGCCGCGACCCGGACCTCGCCGAGCGCGTCCAGCCAGGCCAGCACCGACTCGGCGAGCCGGGTGCCGTGGCGGCGGTCGTACGCCGCCAGCGCGGTCAGCCGCGGGTCGCGCAGGCCGCTCCGCTCCTGGAGCAGCGCCAGCATCTCGCTGACCAGCACCTCCGCCTGGACGTCGATCAGCGCGGCGACCTCCAGGTCCACCCCGCCGCGGCCCATCGCGTCCAGGATCCGGTCCGCCTGCGCCCGGGAGTCGGGCACCTGGGCCAGGCCGTCCACCGTCGAGCCGATGGCCGCCCGCAGCGGGACGCCCAGGTGGTCCCGGGCCGCCTCGACCACCTCCTGCGCCCAGTCGCGGACCGTCGTCATCGGCAGGCCGGCCGGCAGTTCCGGCAGCAGCACGTACACCCGCGACTCGATCGGGGCGAGCAGGGCGGCGCGGTGCCGGGCGGCGGTGTGCACCGAGATCAGGCCGGTCACCTCGGCGCGGGTGAGTGCCTCGGTGGTCCGCGCGCTGTACGCCAGGACGGTGGCCGGGCGGCGCAGGTCCAGGCCGAGGTGGGTGGCGAGCGACTGGGGGCCGGTCGAGCCCTCCAGCAGGCCGGTGAGCAGGGTCTGGGTCAGCCGGACGTCCGCCGAGAGCTCCCGGCGCCGGCGCACCAGCTGGGCCGCCGCCACCCGGGCCGCGCCGACCAGGGCCTGTTCGGCGAGCGGGGCCAGCGGCTGGGCCCCCTCCTGGACCCAGATGGTGCCGAGCGGCTGCGCGCCGGCCCGGATGCCGATGGCCAGGCGCCGGCGCAGGCCGAGTTCGGGGTGCGGCTCGACCGCGATCGGGGCGTCCGAGGTGCGCAGGTGCTGGAAGATGCCCCACTCGCGGAGCTTGGACAGGTACGGCTCGGGGCCCTGCCAGCCGAGGATGGAGAGCCGCCGGAGGTCGTCGACCTCGTCGGAGTCGGAGGAGCGGGAGTAGGCCAGCACCCGGCTGGAGGTGTCCTCGACCGAGACGATGCCGTTGGTGAGCACGGCGACGGTCTGGGCGAGGGAGAAGAGGTCGCCCGCGTTGTGCTCGGGGGCGCCGGGCGCGTCCGGGGCGTCCGGTCCGGCGATGACCGCGCGGGCCAGCGAGTCGAGATGTTCCCAGCGGGTCTCGCGGCGGACGGAGAGCAGGGCGACGCCCGCCTCGGTGGCCGCCTCGCGCAGGGCGTCGGCCTGGCCGGGCGCGTCCAGCTTCACCGCGACGGCGGCCGCACCGGCCCGGCCGGCCGCGCGCAGTGCCGGGAGTGCGGCCCGGCCGCGGGCACCGATGGCGAGGACGAGTTCGCCGGGGGCGGCGGCGGGCGGGTCCTCGGGGTCGAGGATCGCGACGTCGCGGACCGGGACGTCCAACCCGTGGGGGGCGGCCTGGAGTTCGACCAGCGGCTCGCCGAGGGACATCAGCAGCTGACGGAGCGGGAGCCCGGAGGTGGGCGGGAGGCCGGGCGTGGTCACTCTGGACCTCCTTCATCCGTTCGGACAACGGCGTCTGGTCGATTTTAGCCGGGCGGACAGAGTTGAAGTTCGTCGATCCTGAATAGTTGACCCTGACTATCCGAGAATGGATAGTCAGTACTGACCAAGTGATGAGGAACGTTCTCATGGCGAAGCGACGCAAGGTGTCGAACCCGCTGGCCCTCGCGGTCCTGGCCGAACTCACGGCCGAGCCGATGCACCCGTACGAGATGGGGCGCCGGCTCCAGGAACACGGCAAGGACCGCAACATCAAGTACAACCGCAGCTCGCTGTACATGGTCGTGGAGCAGCTGCGGAAGGCCGGGTTCGTCGCCGAGCAGGAGACCGTCCGCGACACCCAGCGGCCGGAGCGCACCGTCTACGCCCTCACGCCCGAGGGGAAGGCGGAGCTCGACGACTGGATGCGCGAGTGGATCGCCGAACCGCAGGAGGAGTACCCGTCCTTCGGCGTGGCCCTGTGCCTGCTCGTGGTGGTCCCGCCCGCCGAGGCGGCCGAGCTGCTCGGGCGCCGGCTCGAAGCGCTGGACGCGCGGATCGACGCCGAGCGCGCCCAGCTGCACAAGGCCGCCGGGATGGACGTCCACCCGATGTTCGTCATCGAGGACGAGTACGCCCTCGCGCTGCTGCAGGCCGAGCGGAGCTACACCGAACGCCTCATCGCCCAGCTCGGGGATCCGGACTTCACCCGGACCCTGCACGAGTTCCTGAGGAGCCTGGAATGAGCGCCACCAGTACTGAGGGCAACACCGGCACCACCCGCACCACCAGGAAGGCCCTGGTCGTCGGCGGCGGCATCGCCGGACCGGTGACGGCGCTGGCGCTGCGCAGGGCCGGCATCGAGGCGGAGGTCTTCGAGGCGTACCGGACCTCCGCCGAGGGGATCGGCGGCACCTTCATGATCGCCCCCAACGGGCTCGGCGCGCTGGCGACCGTCGGACTGGAGGCGGAGGTCGGCCGGATCGGGCAGCCGGTCGGACCGATGGTCATCGAGGACGGCAAGGGCCGCGTCCTCGCCGAGTTCAGCGGCCTCGCCGACCTCCCGCGCGGCCGGCTGATGCGCCGCGCCGAGCTGTACGAGGTGCTGCAGCAGCGGCTGCGCGAGAGCGGCATCGAGGTCCGGTACGGCAAGCGGCTGGTCGGCGCGGAGGAGGGCTCCGACGGGATCACCGCCCGCTTCGCCGACGGCAGCAGTGCCACCGGCGACCTGCTGATCGGCGCCGACGGCACCGGCTCCACCGTCCGCACCCTGATCGACCCGGCCGCACCCGCCGCCGAGTACACCGGTCTGCTCGGCATCGGCGGCTACAGCCCCTACCGGCTGCCCGGCCGGGCCGGGCGCGGCGAGTCCGTGCACTTCGCCAACGGCGCCCGGGCCTTCTTCGGCTACTGGGGCCTCGCGGACGGCAGCGGCACGGCCTGGTTCAGCAACATCCCGCAGCCCGAGCCGCTCGGCCTGGAGCAGGTCCGCGCCGTCGGCCAGGAGGAGTGGCTGCGCCGCTGCCGCGACCTGCACGCCGACGACCTGCCCGCCCGGGAGGTGCTGCGGGTCGCCGACGCCGCCACCCTGGAGGTCTTCCCGCGGTTGGAGATCATGCCGTCCGTGCCGCACTGGTACCGCGGCCGGATGGTCCTCGTCGGCGACTCGGTGCACGCGCCGTCCAACAGTTCGGGCCAGGGCGTCTCGCTGGCCGTCGAGAGCGCCGTCGAACTCGCCCGCTGCCTGCGCGACCTGCCCGACCACACCGCCGCCTTCGCCGCGTACGAGGCGATGCGCCGGCCCCGGGTCAGGAAGATCGCCGCCGACGCGGCGCGCACCAACAGCCAGAAGTCCTCCGGGCCGGTCGGGCGGATGCTGTTCAAGGTGATCGCGCCGATCGCGATGCGGACCTTCATGAGCCCCGAGAAGACGCTGCGGCCGGTGCACGGGTACCGGATCGACTGGGACCGTCGGGTGCTCCCGGTGGCCCCCGGCACGACGGGCCGTCAGGGGCGGGCCGTGACCGCGGCGTGACCCTCTTCGTCGGGGCGGACAACGCCGTACGGGGGACTTTAGCCGCCAGGCCAATCAAGTGGGGCCCGGTGCAGGAATAGCGTTCGGGTTGTGGCCGACGTGCGACCCACGTCGGCATCCCCCATGAACCGAAGGAGAGCGTGCGCTCATGGATGCTGTGACCCAGGTCCCCGCGCCGGTGAACGAGCCGGTCCACAGCTACGCCCCCGGCAGCCCGGAACGGGCCCGCCTGGAGGCCAAGCTGAAGGAGCTGGGCGGCCAGGAGCCGGTCCAGCTGACCATGACGATCAACGGTGAGCGCCGCCTCGGCGGCGGCACCGAGATCCACGTCGTCCAGCCGCACAACCACGCGGCGAGGCTCGGTACGCTGCGCAACGCCACCCAGGCCGACGCGCAGGACGCCATCGACGCTGCCCTGGCCGCCGCCCCGGCCTGGCAGGCGCTCTCCTTCGACTCGCGGGCCGCGATCTTCCTCAAGGCCGCCGACCTGCTGGCCGGCCCCTGGCGCGAGACCCTGGCCGCCGCCACCATGCTCGGCCAGTCCAAGACCGCCCAGCAGGCCGAGATCGACACCCCCTGCGAGCTGGTCGACTTCCTGCGCTTCAACGTGCACTTCGCCCGCCAGATCATGGCCGAGCAGCCGATCTCCTCGGACGGCGTGTGGAACCGCAGCGACCACCGCCCGCTGGAGGGCTTCGTCTACGCGATCACCCCGTTCAACTTCACCGCCATCGCCGGCAACCTGCCGACCGCGCCGGCGCTGATGGGCAACGTGGTGCTCTGGAAGCCGTCCCCGACCCAGCAGTTCTCCGCGCACCTGCTGATGCAGCTGCTGGAGGAGGCCGGGCTGCCCAAGGGCGTCATCAACATGGTCACCGGTGACGGCCTGGACGTCTCCGCCGTCGCGCTGAAGCACCCGTCGCTGGCCGGCATCCACTTCACCGGCTCCACCGCCACCTTCCAGCACCTGTGGCGCGAGGTCGGCAACAACATCGCCGGCTACCGCACCTACCCGCGGATCGTCGGCGAGACCGGCGGCAAGGACTTCCTGGTCGCCCACCCCTCCGCCGACCCGGCCGTGCTGAAGACCGCGATGACCCGCGGCGCCTTCGAGTTCCAGGGCCAGAAGTGTTCCGCCCTGTCGCGCGCCTACGTCCCGGCCTCGCTCTGGGCCGGCCTCAAGGACGCGTTCCGCGACGAGGTCGAGGGCCTCACCATGGGCGACGTCAGCGACCTGTCGAACTTCATGTCGGCCGTCATCGACGAGCGCTCCTTCGCCAAGAACAAGGCCGCCATCGACCGGGCCCAGGCCGACCCGCAGGTCGAGGTGCTGGCCGGCGGCACGTACGACGACTCGGTGGGCTACTTCGTCCGCCCGACCGTGCTGGTCTGCCAGGACCCGGCGAGCGAGTACTTCAAGGACGAGTACTTCGGCCCGATCCTCGCCGTGTACGTCTACGAGGACGAGAAGTACGACGAGATGCTGGCGCAGATGGAGTCGGTGTCCGCCTACGGCCTGACCGGCGCGATCATCGCCCAGGACCGCGAGGCCGTCCAGCACGCGATGCTCAAGCTGCGCAACGCGGCCGGCAACTTCTACATCAACGACAAGCCGACCGGCGCGGTCGTCGGCCAGCAGCCCTTCGGCGGCGGCCGGGCCTCCGGGACCAACGACAAGGCCGGCGCCAAGCAGAACCTGGCGCGCTGGACCTCGACCCGTTCGGTCAAGGAGACCTTCGTCCCGCCGACGGACTACCGCTACCCGCACATGGGCTGAGTGCCCCTTCCCGCGCCCGGTCCCGCAGCCGGGCGCACCCGGGCGGCGGACCCCACCCCCGGTCCGCCGCCCGCTTTCTGCCACCCTTAGAAGCACCAGCTCCAGGAGTCACGATGCTCCGTTCCGCCCTCCTCGCGGCCTCCCGCTCCCCGCAGGTCCGCACCGTGGTCGAGAAGTTCCCGCCGACCCACGCCATAGTCGAGCGCTTCGTCGCCGGCGAGCAGCTCGACGACGCCGTCACCGCGTGCGACGACCTGGTCGCCACCGGCCGCAAGGTCACCCTGGACCACCTCGGCGAGGACACCCAGGACGCCGCCCAGGCCGCCGGGACCGCCGAGGCGTACGAGCACCTGCTCGCCGCCCTCAAGGACACCGGCCTCGCCGCCGGCGCCGAGGTCTCGGTGAAGCTGTCCGCCGTGGGCCAGTTCCTGCCCGTGGACGGCGAGAAGATCGCCCTGGAGAACGCCCGCCGGATCTGCGAGGCCGCCGCCGACGCCGGCACCACGGTGACCCTCGACATGGAGGACCACACCACCACCGACTCCACCCTCGCCATCGCGCGCGAGCTGCGGGCCGACTTCCCCTGGCTGGGTGTCGTCCTCCAGGCCTACCTGCGCCGCACCGAGGCCGACTGCCGCGAGTTCGCCGGCGCCGGCTCCCGCGTGCGCCTCTGCAAGGGCGCCTACAAGGAGCCCGAGTCGGTCGCCTTCCAGGGCAAGCACGAAGTCGACCTCGCGTACGTCCGCGCCCTCAAGGTGCTGATGGCCGGCGAGGGTTACCCGATGATCGCCTCGCACGACCCCAACATGATCAAGATCGCCGGCCAGCTCGCCCAGTGGAACGGCCGCAAGCGCGACTCCTTCGAGTACCAGATGCTCTACGGCATCCGTCCCGAGGAGCAGCTGCGCCTCGCCGGCGAGGGCAACACCATGCGCGTGTACCTGCCCTACGGCCAGGAGTGGTACGGCTACTTCATGCGCCGCCTCGCCGAGCGCCCGGCCAACCTGACCTTCTTCCTGCGCGCCATGGCGACGCGCGGCTGAGGTCCGCAGAACCGCGAACGGCCCGCACCCCTTGTGGAAGGGGGGTGCGGGCCGTTCGTCCGTTCCGGCCTGCCGGCCTACAGGAAGGGCTTGGTGTCCAGCTCGAACTCGAAGGGCGCGGGGAGGGCCAGCGTCTCGCCGAAGGCGGCGAGATG
This sequence comes from Kitasatospora sp. NPDC056181, assembly GCF_042266225.1. Taxonomy (NCBI): domain Bacteria; kingdom Bacillati; phylum Actinomycetota; class Actinomycetes; order Kitasatosporales; family Streptomycetaceae; genus Kitasatospora; species Kitasatospora sp. NPDC056181. The sequence goes on along the minus strand of NZ_JBHJUK010000059.1, from coordinate 18,873 downwards.
CACTTCGGTGTACTCGTCGCGCAGGGGCCTGCTGAAGATGCTGACCTGCGACTTCTCGCGGTCGACGAGCAGGTAGAGGGGGATCGCGGCACGCGCGTAGCAGTGGCGCTTGGCGATCCGGTCCTGGTCGGGCTTGCCGGAGGTCACCTCGGCGACCATGGCCACGCCGTCCGGCTCCATCCAGGAGGGGGCGCCGCGGAAGAGGCGGAGCTCCTCGGGGGCGAAGGTGGCGTCCGGGATGACGTGGTTCTTCGGGCAGAGCCCACCGCTCACCAGACGGAGACCCTTTCCTCCGGAGATACTCATGTCGGTTGCGGAGTATCGGACCACCTGCTTGACCAGGTGGCTGATGTAGTCCTCGTGATCGCCGTCCGACGGAAGTGCCACGATGATCTCTCCCTCGATGAGCTCGGTCCGGAAGCCCTCGGGGGAGTGCACGCCCAGGAAGCCCTCCAGCAGGATGTCCTCCTGCGAGGGTGGGTCCGTGATCGGTTGCTCATGCGCCGCGGCACTCATGATGCCCCTCCTTCAGGTGCGAGTCACGCGAGTAGCGGGTTCGCGGCCGCTATGCCGGGCACGCCTCTTTTTCACCCGACGGGGTGAGAGCGTCGGTCGCCCTGGCATCGTTGGGCTGGTGAACCGGGCTTCCTGTGAGAGGAATTGGGATGCTGAAGACCTTCGCGGAACTGTCGACGCCGTTGGTGGCGGATGCGTGCGTGCGGCTCGGAGTGGGGTTGCGGGCGGCGCCGGCGGGCGTCGGGGCGGTGGTGCCGGGGAGCCGGATCGCCGGGCGGGTGCTGCCGGCGCGGCACTACGGCAGCGTGGACGTCTTCCTGGAGGCGTACGGCGCGGCCGGGCAGGGGGACGTGCTGGTGATCGACAACGGTGGCCGGACGGACGAGGCCTGCGTCGGGGACCTCGCGGTGCTGGAGGCGCGGGCCGCCGGGGTGGCCGGGCTGGTGGTGTGGGGCCTGCACCGGGACACCTCGGAGCTGGTGGAGATCGGGCTGCCGGTGTTCAGCTACGGCAGCCTGCCGCTCGGCCCGGTGCGGCTGGACGCGCGGGAGCCGGAGGCGCTGGTCACGGCACGGTTCGGGCCGCACCTGGTGGGCTCGGAGGACGTGGTGTTCGGCGACGCCGACGGCGTGCTGTTCGTCCCGGCCGCGCGGGTGGACGAGGTGGTGGAGACGGCCGCCGGGATCGCGCGGACCGAGCGCGCCCAGGCGGAGCGGATCCGCTCGGGCGAAACACTGCGACGGCAGACCGCCTTCGACGACTACCTGGCGCGCCGGGCCGCCGACCCGTCGTACGGCTTCCGGCAGCACCTGCGGCGGATCGGCGGCGCCATCGAGGAGTAGCGGCAGGGGAGTTCAGAGTGCCCGGTGCATGATCTGCAGGCCGACGTAGCCCTCGGTCGGGTGGCGGAAGCCCTCGGGGAGGGTGCCGATGACGGTGAAGCCCAGCGACTCGTAGAGCTTCACCGCGTGCTCGTTGGAGGCGACCACGGCGTTGAACTGCATCGCCCGGTAGCCGGCCCGGCGCGCCCAGTCGATGGTGTACTCCGCGAGGGCCCGGCCGACGCCGCGGCCGGAGTGGGCCGGGTCGACCATGTAGCTGGCGCTGGCGATGTGCGAGCCGTTGCCCTGGTGGTTGCGGTTCATCTTGGCGCTGCCGAGGACCGCTCCGGTCTCCTCGTCCACCGCGACCACCGTGCGGTTGGGCTCGGGGAGCAGCCACCAGCCACGGCCCTCGTCGAAGCCCAGGTCGAGCGGGAAGGTGAAGGTCTCCCCGGCGGAGACGATGGAGCGGAAGAACGGCCAGATGGCCGGCCAGTCCTCGGTGGTGGCTTCCCTGATCAGCATGGCGACATGATCACGGCCGGACGGCGGGGAAGGCAACAGCTTTCCCCGCCGTCCGGCCACCGCCGCCGTCAGAGCATCGAGGCGGCCGGCTTGACCATGGCGCGGGCGGTCTTGGCATCGACGTACTCGCCGACCGCGGTCATCACCCACTCGCCGGAGTACTGGCGGACCAGCTTGCACATCACCACGCCGGTGTGCGGCTCGGACTGGGTGAGGTCGAAGCGGACCAGCTCCTGGCCCGAACCGGCGTCCACCAGGCGGCAGTACGCGTTCTTGACCTCGGTGAACTTCTGACCGGAGAAGGAGTTCACCACGAACACCAGGCCGCAGACCTCGGGCGGCAGGCCGTTGAGGTGGACGGTGATCGACTCGTCGTCACCGCCGCCCTCGCCGGTGAGGTTGTCGCCGGAGTGGGCGACGGCGCCGTTGAAGATGCCCAGCTTCATGAACCAGGCGGTGTCGAGCTTCTCGCGCTGGGCGTCGAAGGCGATGCAGGACGCGTCCAGGTCGATGTTGCGGCCGCGGCCGGCGGGCTCCCAGCCGAGGCCCATCCGGACGGAGGAGAGGAAGGGCTTGCCGTTCTTCTCCAGGGAGACGGAGCCGCCCTTGGTGAGGCTGACCCGTCCCTTGTCCAGGGTGACCTTGGTGAGGGAGGCCGGCGGCGCGGCGGGCGCGGCGGCGGGGGCCGGGGGCGGGTTGCCGGCGAGGGCCACCCGCGGGTCGACGGGGGGAGCCGGGGGAGCCGACGGCGCGGCCGGGGGAGCGGGCGGTGCTGCCGGGGCGGCGGGCGTGACCGGAGCGGCCGGGGCAGCCGGCGCGGCGACGGGGGCGGCGGCCGCCGGGGCGGGCTCGTCGTCGACGGTGACGCCGAAGTCGGTGGCGATGCCGGCCAGGCCGTTGGCGTAGCCCTGGCCGACGGCGCGGACCTTCCAGGCGCCGTTGCGCTGGTAGACCTCGACCACGATCAGTGCGGTCTCCCGGCCGAGCTGCGGCGGGGTGAAGGTGACCAGCACCTCGCCGGTGGCGGTGTCGCGGACGGTGGCGGTCGGCTCGATGCCGGCGAAGGTGGCGCCCGCCTCGTCGGGGCTGGCGGTGACCACGATCTTGGTGATGCCGGCCGGGATCGCGGCGGTGTCGATGGTGATGGCGTCCGGGGTGCCGCCCGAGGCCGGGCGGTGGGTGACGCCGGGGCCCTGCGGGGCGTTGAAGAACACGAAGTCGGCGTCCGAGCGGACCTTTCCGGCGTCGGTCAGCAGCAGGCCGGAGACGTCCAGCGCCTTGGGTGCGGTGACCTCGACGGTCACCCGCGCGGCGGTCAGCGGGGCGTTGCCGCCTTGGGTCAGGACCGTGGACACGAACTCCTCCTCGGATGCGGTGGCACGGCGTTGGGGACCCGCGTCCGGGGTTCCGTGCCGAGTGGTACCCACAGTAACGAACGGGGTTGCTGGGAAGAGCCCGAGCAGGCCGGTGACCTGTCGGGTTGTCGGATGGTCGGTCAGCGCGCGGCGGTGCCGGTGCCGGCATGGCCGGCGGTACCGGTGCTGCCGTCCGTGGTGCCGCCGTCGGCGTGCGTGAAGGTGCCGAGGGCGGCGACGGCCCGAGGGCGGTCGATCCCGAAGGCGGCGGCGTTCCAGCTCTCGGCCGGGGCGGGTTTCCGCGTCGCGCCGGTGGGTCCGGTGGGTCCGGTGGGCCTGGTCGGTCCGGCGGTGGGGCCGGCGGTGGGGCCGGCCGGGGTCGGCGCGGGGCGCATGCCGCGGACGCCGAAGGTGTACCGGCCGGGGCGGACGTCGGTACCGGACGGGGTGGTGAACCGGTAGACCAGGGTGCCGCGCTCCTGGTGGGTGGTGACGACCGCGCCGGAGAGGTCGGTCCAGGCGGTGCCGGGAGCCAGCTCGCCCGCGGCGAGGCGGAACTCGGCCTGGAGCGCGGTGAGCGGCTCGGTGACGGTGAGCGTCAGCAGGTGATGGGTGCCGTCGCGGCCGAGCGGCTGGACCAGGGCGGTGCCGGTGAGGGCCTGGTCGGCGGCGTCGTCGTCGGTGGGGCCGGTCGGGCCGGTGGGGGCGGTCCCGGTCTCGGTGGGGCCGGTCGGGGCGACGGGGGCGACGGGGGTGCCGGGCTTGCCGGGCTCCGCCGGGGCCAGGGGCCGGGGCGTCGGCGGCTGTTGGTCGACCGGCCGGCCGGCGGTCGGCGGGGTCGCGGTCGCCTGCGCGGCGGAGCCGGCCGCGGTCACGGCCCCGTCGCCGCCCTGCGACGGGCCGCCGGGCTGCTGCGCCGGGCCGGTGCCGGTGCCGGCGGCGGAGGGGGCCGGGAGGGGGCCGGTGAACGGCGCGGCCGCATCGGGCGCGGGCGTGTCCGGGGAGGCCGGCCGGGGCGCGGGCACGCCGGAGGCCGGCGGGTGGGAGGCGGTGGCGCGGGCCCAGGGCGCCTCGGTGGACCGGTCGGCGGAGCGGTCGGCCGGACGGGGCTCGACCGGGGCGGGCGAGGCGTTCGCGGCGGCGTCGGCCCGCGTGGTGGCGTCCGGGCTGGGCGGCGGGGTGGAGCCGACCCGGGCCACCCCGGCGCGGCGTCCGACACCCTGCTGCTCGTTGAGCAGGCAGGTGGTCGCGATGCTGATGCCGACCACGGTGGACATCGCCATCGCGGCGCCGGAGAAGCGCAGGGTGGGCAGCCGGAGCCGGCCGCCGAAGGGCTTCGGCCGGCCGTGCCGGCCGCGGCGCCCGTACTGTTCGCGCTGCCGGTCGCGCTCGTGGTGCACGCCTTGCTCGGTGTCCTCGCGCAGAGCCACCGGACCCCTCCCTCCCCGAAGTCGCCGTTGCGGTCGCAGCATTCTTCCATGCGCCGCCGCCGGGCCGAAGCGCCGTCACGGGCGGACTCCCGTCCGGTGGCCGTCCGGTGGGGGCGGGTCCGCGGCCGTCCGGTTCCGTCCGCCCGCGGCCGCCCGTGCGGAGGCCGCCGGCCCGGGCGCGCGCGGGCCCGCGTCGTGCAGGGGCACGAGCGTACCAGCGGTGACCGGTCGGCCGGTCGGTTCCGGGGCGGAATCGTTCCGTCGGGCGGAAAGCCGTACGGCGAAACGAAGTTGACGATCCGTCTGACAAGAACGGGTAAGGAGTGCCGATACCGGGCGGGGATTATTGCAACCTCCTTGCAACCCTTGCCGGTCCGGCCCGGGGTGCCGCAGTCTGGTGGCATCCCACGCCGTCCCGGAGAGACCGTCATGCCGCCCGACCCGCTGCCAGCAGCCTCCAGTGCCCCTCTCGCCGCCACCCCCACGGGCGGCGATGAGGCAAGCTCCACCGCCGCTTCGGCGGCGGTGGAGGAGGTGCTGACGCTGCGGATCTCGTTGGGCGAGGAGGTGGTCGGCGAGGTGCGCACCCGGTTCCGGTTCGACGCCGAGCGCCCGTACGAAGTGCTGCTGACGTTCCACCTCGGCCGGCCGGACGAGGCCGATTGGGTGTTCTCGCGCGAACTGCTGCGCGACGGCCTGCGCTCGCTGAGCGGCCAGGGCGACGTCAAGCTGTGGCCGGCGTACTGCCCGTGCCACGGCTCGACGTTGCACCTGGCCCTCGAATCCCCCCACGGCAGCGCACTGTTGGAGGTCTCCAAGCCCCGCGTCCAGTCGTGGCTGGACCGGACGTACGCGCTCGTCTCGGAGCAGGCCGAACAGGCCTACGGTCCGACCGACGCCCAGCTCTCCGCGCTGCTCGCCGGCGGCTGACGCCGCCTCGGCGGGGGCACGGCGTCGTCCCCGGGGCTGCGCGGGCCGGGGACCGGCGGCGCACCCGGCAGCTGGACCACCCCGCCGGCCAGGCCGGCCCGCAGCCGGCGCACGGCCGGCGCGGAGGAGGACGGCAGCAGGTCGTACGGGTCGTCCGGGCCGAGGACGCTGACCAGTACCGACTCGGCGAACCGGTACGGCCGGTGGGCCAGCAGGCCGCCGAGGTAGCGGCGCAGCCGGGACAGCTCCGCGCGCACGGTGACCGTCCGGGCCGGGTCGCCGAAGAGCGCGTCGGCGAGCTGCGCCGCGCTGTGGCCGTCGCGCTCGACGGCGAGCAGGAGCAGCAGCTCGGCGTGGCGCGGGCTGAGCGCGTGCGACCAGCTGCCGGCCGCGCCGCGCACCGACAGTTCGGGGCGGTCGGGGCGGCGCAGGTCGAGCCGGAGCCGGGCGCCCTCCGCCTGTTCGGCGGTGACCGACCCGCCGTTCGCCGCCTCGTCGTCCCGGGGGCGGACCGGCCGCACCAGCCAGCCGTCGGCCAGTGGTTCTATCGCGCACTGGCCGAGGCCGGGCAGCCAGTGCACGGTGGTCGATCCCCAGCCTTCGGTGGGCAGGTGCAGCCGGGCGGGTGGTGGCAGGCCGGCCGCGGCGGCGGTCCAGCCCGCGCCGTCGACGACCAGGGCGGGGCCGTTGACCCGGGCCAGCAGCGGGGCGGCCAGGGTGCGGAGCTGGTGCAGCGACTCCAGGCGGCGGGCGCGCAGCTCGGTCTCGGCGAGCCGGGCGGCGGTGGTGGTGAGCTGGAGCAGGTAGGGGCGGACGGAGTGGGCCGGGCCGCTGAGGTTGAGGGCGCCGACCAGCCGCCCGGTGCCGGGGTCGTGCACGGGCGCGGCGACGCAGGTCCAGGCGTGGTGGCTGCGCAGGTAGTGCTCGGAGGAGTGGACCTGCATCGGGCGTTGGGCACGCAGTGCGGCGGCGATGCCGTTGGTTCCGACGCTCTCCTCGGCCCAGCGGGCGCCGGTGAGGAAGCCGATCCGGTCGGCGCTGCGGCGCAGGCCGCGTTCGCCCTCCTGCCAGAGGACGTGGCCCTCGGCGTCGGCGATGGCGAGGATCAGCGGGGTCTGGCCGGCCGGGTCGAGCAGGGTGTCGCGCAGGACGGGCAGCAGTGCGTCGAGCCCGCTGGCCCGGCGGCGGTGCTCGATCTCGGCGGGGCCGAGGTGGACGGTGGCGGCGCCGGCGTCCGGGTCGAGGCCGAGGCGGCGCAGGCGCGCCCAGGAGTCGCCGATCTCGGGGCGGGGTCCGAGGCCGGTCGGCCCGCCGTCGGCCGGGGCGGTCTCCCGCGTGAGGTCGCGGGCGGCGGCCTCGGTGAGGGTGCGGTCGTAGACCCTGGCCAGCTCGGGCGCGGGCTGCGGGGTTCGGCGCTCGGGCCGTCGGGTCTGCCGTCCGGTCTGCCGCACTCGGTTTGCTCCTCGCCGCCGATCGAGGACGCGCCGGGGCCGACGCGCTGACGAAAGAGTACGGGGGTGGCCCGGTCCTGGGGACGGGGTCCGCCAAGTCGGCACACCGGGCAACATAACAATGAACATGCCAACTCGCTATGGCAGTCATGACCTCGGCCGATCGGCCTCGTGACCGCTCCCGCGGTCCGCCGGGGGCGTGCCCCTACGGGCGGGAATCGATGCCCTGTTGGGCCGACTCGACGGTGCGGTGCAGGTCGGCGGTGGCGTCCAGGGCGGTGGCGGCGGTCAGCGCGAGGCAGGCGGCGAGGGCCAGGGCGGCGGCGCGACGGCCGCTGCGGGACGCGGCCGGGCGGGGCTGGAGCAGTGCGGCGACCCGGCGCGGGACCGGCCCGGAGTGGGCGGCCGGGGCCAGCCGGGGCCGGGCCGGCCGGGGGGAGCGGCTCGCCGCCAGGGCGGCGCGGCCGACCGCGCGGGCGGTCACGGCGCGGTCGCCGACCCGCTCGGCGGCGGCTTCGTCGGCCCACCGCTCCAGGTGGTAGCCGAGCGGCGTGCGCAGCGTGCGCAGTGCGGGGTGGACGGCGGCGGCGTGCTCGGCGAGCGCGAGGAAGACGTGGTGGCGGGCGGTCAGGTGGGCGCGTTCGTGGGCGAGCAGGGCGGCCCGCTCGGGCGCCGTGAGGGCGCGCAGCATGCCGGCGGTGACCACGATCCGCCCCGGTTCGGCGGGCCGGCCGGGCCGGGGGAGGCGGCCGGGGAGGGCGAAGGCGTCGGCCCGCTCGTCGTCCAGGACCGCGAGCGGGTGGGGCCCGGCGGGTCGGAGGAGTGCGCGGGCGCGCTCGACGAGCGGTGTGCGCCGTGTGGACCGGGCGCGTGCGTGGCGCACTGAGGCGGCGAGGGGGCGCACGTCCGGATGCCGGTCGTCGCCGGGCTGCGGCGCGTCGTTGCCGGGGTGCCCGCCGCCCCCGGGTTCGAGGGTGGCGCGGGCGGCGTGCAGTTCGCGGCGGCGCAGCCACGCCGTCCGGACGCCGAGCACGGCCAGGACGGTGAGCGCCAGCCCGGCCAGCACGGCCGGCAGTGCGGCCTGCGGTGCGGCGGCGGTCAGCCAGGGCAGCGAGAGGTGGCCGAGTGCGGCGACCGGCGGCAGCTGGAGCAGCCCGGCGGCGGTGAGCAGGCCGAGCGAGCAGAGGGTGCCACCGGCCAGGACGGCCGCGGTGCCGGCCAGCGTCCAGGCGGCGGCGCGCGGGGTGAGCGCCTCGGCGAGGCGGCGGGCCAGCGGGGCGGCGAGGAAGGGCAGCAGCAGCGGCGCCCAGACGGCGGCGATCACCGGGCCGCCGGTCCGGCGTCGTCCGCGGGCCCGTCGGCCGCGCCGTCGCCGAGGAGTTCGCGCAGCAGCCGCTCGTCCTCGGCCGAGAGGTCGGAGACGAACCGGGCCAGGACGGTGGAGCGGTCCGCCTCGCGCCCGAGCTCGGTGTGCATCCGGCGGGCGGCGAGGCCCGCGGGGTCCTGCACGGTCGGGGTGTACGCGTAGGCGCGCCCCGCCCGGGTGCGTTCCACGGTGCCCTTCTCGTGCAGCCGGGCGAGGATCGTGGCGACGGTGGTCCGGGCGAGTCCGCCGCCGAGGGCCGTCTGGACGTCCTGCGGCGTCAGCGGCCGGTGGGCGGCCCACAGGGTGGCCAGCACCTCGGCCTCCAGCTCCCCGGCTGGCCGGCGGACGGACGGTACGTCGGACATGGCGGCGGTTCCTCCAGGATTCGTCTACAGTCATGTAGACCGTCTACGTCACTGTAGACGGTCAGGGGTGTGCTCCGCTGGTGCCGCCCCCAACGTACGGGAGGTCCGCCAGCCTTGCTCCAGTCGTCCGCCGATCCGGCTGTTCACGCACTCGCGGTGAACGTGCTGGACGCCTCGTCGCTGCTCGCGTCCTTCGGCGCACTCGGCATCGCCGCCGTGCTCTTCGCCGAGACCGGGCTGCTCGTCGGGTTCTTCCTGCCCGGTGACTCGCTGCTGTTCACCGCCGGCCTGCTCTGCGTCCCCGGCGTCACCAAGGGCCCTCAGCTGGAGCTGTACCAGGTGCTGCCGGCCGCCCTGGTCGGTGCGCTGGCCGGCGCCCAGGTCGGCTATCTGATCGGCAGGCGCGGCGGCCGCGCGCTGCTGGCCCGTACCGAGCGCAGGAGCCTCCGGCAGGGCATCGGCCGGGCCGACGAACTGCTCGCCAAGTACGGCCACGGCAAGGCGATCGTGCTGGCGCGGTTCATCCCGGTCGTCCGGACGGTGCTCAACCCGCTCTGCGGCGCCCTGGAGGTGCCGGTCCGCACGTTCACCTTCTGGCAGGTCGCCGGCGGAACGCTCTGGACGGTGGGGGTGGTGCTGGCCGGATACGCGCTGGGCTCGACGGTGCCCAGTATCGACCAGTACCTGCTTCCCATCATCGGTCTGGTAGTAGTTGTCTCCGTGATCCCGATTGTTCTTGAGTTGTTCCGCGCCCGGAAGTCCCGGCGTGACGGTGGTGACGCCCGGTGATGAACTCCACCTCCCCCCGCGCGCTCGCCGTGTACGACGGCAGCGGCATCGACGGCGGCCTCTACAGCCGGGTGGTCGGCTGGGCCGACGCCGCGCCGTACTGGCTCGACCAGCTGATCAAGGTGTGGTCCGCGGTCGGCCTCGGCCTCTTCGCCGTCCTGATGGTCCTCGCGTGGTGGCGGGCGCGCGGCGCCGGCGCGTCCGTGATGGCCCGGGTGCTGGCCTCGCCGCTGATCGTGGTCCTCGCGTACGTGGTGAACTCCGGCTTCAAGAGCGTGGTCGAGGAGGTCCGGCCGTGCGCGCAGCTGGGCGTGCGCGGCACGCTGGAGGCCTGCCCCGGCGCCGGTGACTGGTCCTTCCCGAGCAACCACACGGTGATCGCCTTCGCCGCCGCGACCGCGCTCTGGTTCGCGGACCGGCGGCTCGGCCGGATCGCCGCGATCGCCGCCGTGCTGATGGGCGCCTCGCGGGTCTGGGTCGGTGTCCACTACCCGCACGACGTGCTGGTCGGGGCCACGGTCGGCGTCCTGGTGGCGATCCCGCTGGCGCTGGCCGCCGGCCGGGCCGCGCCGCTGGTCGACCGGGCCCGCGCCGGGGCGCTGCGGCCGCTGCTGGGCGCGGGCGCCGTCGTCACGACGGGCGGACCGTCGCCGCTGGAGGCGCAGCGGCGCTGAAACGGCCACCGCCGTCCCGGCCCTTGTCCGGCCGGGGGCGGCGGGAGGAGCATGTGAGCCGGGCGAGGGGCCTCCGTGACGGGGGCGCCCGCCCGGCTCAGTCGTGCCGGGGCGCCGCGGCGCCCGCGCCCGTGGAGGGAAGTGCTGCCCATGCCGTACCGACTCGACGTCACCCAGGGGGACCGGCCCGCGGAGGAGCTCCGCAAGGGGGTGGAGGGGCTGCTCGGCGAGGCCATGGTGCTCACCCTCGCCACGGCCGGCCACGAGCGCGGCCCGCACGCCAACCTGGCCTTCTACGCGTTCGACGACGACCTCGTCCTGTACTTCGTCAGCGAGCGCGCCACCCGGCACAGCCACCACCTCGCCGAGGAGGCCCGGGCGGCGGCCACCGTCTTCCTGCCGCCGCCGGTCTTCGGCGAGCAGCTGCGCGGCATCCAGCTGACCGGCAGCGCGGGGGAGGCGTGGGGGCACCAGGCACAGGCCGCGTTCGCGGCGTACCAGGGCCGGTACCCCGCCTTCGGGCAGGACGAGGAGGTCCGGCGGCAGTTCCTGACCGGCGGCGGGGCCGCCGCGCTGTACCGGTTCCAGGTGGAGGAGCTGACGGCGGTGGACGAGCCGCACTTCGGCCGGCGCAACTACCTGCGGGCCGCGGTGGTGCGGTAGCGGCCCGGTGGCGGTTCAGGCCTCGCGGTGGGGCGCCGGGGTCGGCGCCGGCCCCGGCGTCCGGGCGGCGGTCTCCGACGGGATCGCCTCCGACGGAGCTGCCTCCGACGGGGTCGCCTCCGAGGTGGTGTCCGTTCCGCTGCGGCGGCGGGTGGCGAGGTAGTACCCGAGGGCGACGATCCCCGCGCCGGCCACCGCAACGGCCTTGACGCCCGACTTGCCGGCGAGGCGGGCGAGGCCGTAGCCGGGGGGTACGAGACCGGTCCGGTGCAGGACGGCCCAGATCAGGCCGGCGACGGCGAGTGCCGCGAGCACGGCGGCGGCTCCGGCGGCGCGGCGACCCGCGCGGGGGCGCGACGGTTCGGGGGTGTGCTCGGTCATGAGGTGTTCTCCGGACGGTGTCGGCGGGCCGGGGTGCGGCCCGTGTGGTGGGTAGGGGTGGGTGCCCCTGCGGGTTGCGGGCTCAGAGTTCGTCGTAGACCTCGGCCAGGCCGCGCAGGACGGCCGTGACGGTCTCCACCTCGGCCGTGTCGAGGCCGGCTGTCAGCCGTTCCAGCGACTCCACCAGTGACGCGGTGCGCAGCCGGTGCCGCTCGCGGCCGGCCGGGGTGAGGGTGACCAGGGTGGAACGGCGGTCGTGCTCCGGCCGTTCGCGGGTGACGTAGCCGGCCTCCTCCAGCCCGTTGACCAGCTGGGTCGTGGCGGCCGGGGTCGTCTCGGTGCCCGCCGCCAGCCGGCCGACCGGCAGCGGACCCTCGTCGGCCAGGACCCGCAGGGCTCGCGCGTGGGTGAGCGACAGTGCACCGCGCGAGCGGGTGGCCCGGCCGCGCAGGCGGGCGTCGGCCGCGCTGAGGCTGTAGGCGGCGCGGGCCAGCCCGTCCAGGGCGAGGGCGCGGGTGGCGTCGTCGGTGGCGGGGTCTTGCGGCACGGGGGTGCTCCTTCTCCGGCGGTTTCCTCGGTGGCGGGTTGACAGCAAGCTAAGCATAAGGACTTAATAATTAAGTACTTACCTAACTGCGCCGAACGGAGCGTACCCGTCATGACCGTGCGATCGACCGGACAGAGCTGGGCCCTGGACCTCGCCCTCGCCCAGGGTGGCTTCGACGCCCTGCACCCGCAGGCCAAGGGCACGATGGAGCAGCTCGGCCACGACCACACCGACTTCGACAAGGTCTTCGCGCTGGTCCGCAGCGGCGCGATGCTGGCCAAGGCGTGGGCGACCGTGGCCGGCCAGGCCGAGGAGCGGGCCGTCCACCACGAGCGGGGCGGGTATCCCCGCACCGCCGCCGACCTCTACCTGCGGGCGGCGGTGATGTGGGGCCGGGCGCAGTACTCCGTCCTCGACGCGGCGGACCCGCGCAAGCACGCCTTCCGGGCGCGGACCAACCACTGCGTCGCCCGGCTCGGCGAGCTGCGCGGCCGCCGGGTGCGCCGGGTCGTGCTGGACTTCGAGGGCGGACAGCTCCATGCCCTGCTGCACCTGCCGGCCGGGACGGTCGAGGGGGCGCCGGCGGTCGTCCTCGGTCCGGGGATGGACATGATCAAGGAGGACTACATCTACGCCGCGGAGCGCTACTACACCTCGCGCGGAGTGGTCGCCCTCTCGATCGAGGGGCCCGGCCAGGGGGAGTCCCGGGCCGGCGGGCTCACCGTCGATCTCACCAACTACGAGCGCGCGATCAGTCGCTACCTCGACCACCTGGTCGGCCTGCCCGAGGTCGACCCCGGCCGCATCGGCATGTTCGGCATCAGCATGAGCGGCTACTGGGGGATGCGGGCCGCGGCCACGGACCCCCGGCTCGCGGCGCTCGCGAGCTTCGAGGGCGTCAGCGGCGACTTCCACACGATCTTCGACCGGGCGCAGCCCAGCTTCAAGAACAACTACATGTTCATGGCCGGCTGCACCGACGAGGAGGAGTTCGACCGCGAGCTCGCCGCCCGCATGCCGCTCGGCGACCTCGTCGGGGACATCGCCTGTCCGGTCCTCCTGGGGATCGGGGAGTTCGACGAACTGACGCGGCTGGAGCAGGCGATGGCGACGTACGAGCGGATCCGCGCCCCGAAGGAGCTGCGGGTGTACGAGAACGAGTTCCATCCGCTGGGCGGTGTCGCGGCCGAGGTGTTCCGTTTCGGCGCCGAATGGCTGGAGCGCGCCCTCGACGGTGAACTGCGCGAGCCCGGACGCGATGTGCGGCACTACGTGCGCGACGACGGCCGGACGATCGACGGGACGGCCGCCCCGGCGTGGTGGCTCGGCACCGACCCGGTGCGGGCGGTGTGACCGGGTGACCCCCGGGGGCGAGGTGCGGGGTGGTGGTGCTGCCACCCCGAACCTCGCCGAGCCGGGTTGTCTGTACAACTTTTCGGTCGGTTCACCTGTGGGACCGGATCCGGACTCCTCCCGGCCACCTCGCCGCACCAGCCTGGCCGCATGAGAGTCATCGTCGTAGGAGCAGGCGTGCTCGGCACCATGCACGCCTGGCAGGCCGTCGAGCGCGGTCACGAGGTCGTCCACCTGGAGCGCGAGGCCGAGGCGCGCGGCGCCTCCGTGCGCAACTTCGGGCTGGTCTGGGTCAGCGGCCGGGCCGGGGGCGAGGAGCTGGACACCGCACTGCGCGCCCGCGAGCTGTGGGAGGGGATCGGCGCCAGGGTGCCCGACCTCGGCTTCCGGGCCAACGGCTCGCTCACCGCGATCCGCACCGAGGCCGAACTCGCCGTCGCCGAACAGGCGCTGACCCGGCCCGACGCCGCCGCGCGCGGCTACCGGCTGCTCGGGGCGGACGAGACCCGGGCCGCCAACCCCGCCCTGTGCGGCAAGCTGCTCGGCGCCCTGTGGTGCGGGCGCGACGCCGCCGTCGAGCCGCGCACGGCCCAGCCCGCGCTGCGCGCCGCCCTGCTGGCGAGCGGCCGCTACACCTTCCTGCCCGGGCGCGAGGTCCGCGAGGTGATCGGCGAGAACGCCGTCCGCGACGACCACGGCGACGTCCACACCGGCGACCTCGTCGTCCTCTGCACCGGTGCCTGGCTGGGCGGCCTGGTGCGCGAGCTGGCACCGCAACTCCCGGTCCGCCGCGTCCGGTTGCAGATGATGCAGACCGATCCGCTGGGTGAGGAGCTGACCACCTCGGTCGCCGACGGCGACAGCTTCCGCTACTACCCCGCCTTCGCCGGCAGCGCCCTGGAGCAGCTCAAGGCCGCACAGCCGCAGCCGCCGGTCGCCGCCGAGCACAAGATGCAGCTGCTGATGGTCCAGCGCCGCGACGGCGGCCTGACCATCGGCGACACCCACGAGTACGACCAGCCGTTCGGCTTCGACGTGGTCGAGGACCCGTACGACCATCTGGTCGGCGTGGCCGAGGAGTTGCTCGGCCGGCCGCTGCCGAGGGTGCGCCGCCGCTGGGCCGGCGTGTACGCGCAGTGCGTCGACACCACCCGCGTCGTCCACCGGGAGAAGGTCCGGGACGGCGTCTGGCTGGTCACCGGCCCGGGTGGTCGCGGCATGACCTGCTCGCCGGCCATCGCCGAGAAGACCGCCGAACTCGCCAACCTGTAATCACCTGAGGGTAGTTGAACATGTCTCCTGATATCCGTCTGGTCGTCCTCGACATGGCCGGCACCACCGTGGCCGACGACGGCCTGGTCGAGCAGGCCTTCCGGGCCGCCGCCGGCTCGCTCGGCGTCGAGGCCGGCAGCCCCGAGCACGCCCGCATGCTGGAGCACGTCCGGGCCACCATGGGCGAGTCCAAGATCTCCGTCTTCCGGCACCTGTTCGGGGCGGAGGAGAAGGCGCAGGCCGCCAACTCCGCCTTCGAGGCCGCCTACCACGACCTCGTCGACGCCGGCCACTGCGCCGCCCTGCCCGGCGCCGCCGAGGCGATCGCCGAACTCCGCGGCCAGGGCCGGAAGGTCGTCCTCACCACCGGCTTCTCCCGCGCCACCCAGGACCGCATCCTGCGCGCGCTCGGCTGGGAGAGCGTCGCCGACCTGACCCTCTGCCCCGCCGAGGCCGGCCGCGGCCGCCCCTACCCCGACCTGGCTCTCACCGCACTGCTGCGGACGGAGACCGACTCCGTCCGGCAGATCGCCGTCGCCGGGGACACCGGGTACGACATGCTGACCGGCTCCCGGGCCGGCGCCCCGGTGGTGGCCGGCGTCCTCACCGGCGCCCACGGGGAGGAGCGGCTGCGGGCGGACGGGGCGACCCACGTGCTCGCGTCCGTCGCCGAGCTGCCGGGCCTGCTGGCCCGGGGCTGAGCGCCCGGCGCCGGCCCGGCCCCCCGCGCGCGAGGGCGGCGGGGCCGGGCCGGTGGCCCACCCCGTCCCGGCCCCCTGCTCCGGCCGCCCCGCGCTCAGCGGTTCCAGTGCGGGCTGAGCGCGATCCCCTGCAACTGGTCGATGGTGAGCGGCGGTTCGGCCCGGGTGGGGCGGTTCGCGGCCGTGACGGGCAGCTGGTCGGTGTTGAAGGCGGCCGCCTCGACCCTCCGCAGGTCCGGCCGGGTCGCCGTCACCACCCACGCGACCTGCCCGTTCACGAGCGAGAGCTTCTCGGCCTTCACCACCGTGCCGTCCGGGAGGACGTCGCAGAAGAGCGGCTTCACGGCCTGCTCGCAGGAGCGGCTCGTGCTCTGCGGGGTGTCCATGACCTTGACGGCGACGGAGGCCCGGCCCTTCCCGTCGTCGTAGAGCACCTGCCCGTCCGCCACGCTCGTCCCGCCGGCCGACGTGGCGAGCCGGCCGTCCTCGAAGGAGCCGGTGCTGAGGACCCGGGTGGTGCTGCCCGGCGGAAGGAACTCCGCCAGCTGGGCCGAGACCGGGCCCGTGCGCGGGCCGCCCACGGGCGGGGCGGCCGACGGGGAGCGGGTCGGGGTGGGCGCGGCCGTCGCGGTGGGGGTGGCCGTCGGGGCGGTGGTGACGGCCGCCGGCGGGGCGGGCGCGGCCCGGAGCGGGAGCTGCGAGGCCCCCAGCGCGGCGGCACCCGCGACGGCGGCAGCCGCCGTGCCGATCTGCACGCGGCGGACGAGGCGGAGCCGGCGGCCACGGGCGGCCGCGCGGCGGACGAGATCGGGGCGGTGCGGGCCGAAGGCGTCGGAGGTGTACTGCATCGCGTCGCGCAGACGACGGTCGGACTGCTGATCGGGGTTCACGGTGCTCTCCTTTCGAGGGGCGGGATGCCGGGGGGACGGCCCGATCAGATGTGTTCGAGGTCGGCGAGCAGGTCGTCGCCGAGGACGGCCCGGAGCTTCTGCAGGGCCCGCAGGCTGCGGGTGCGGACGGCGCCCGCGCTGATCTGGAGCATCCGTGCGGTCTCCTCGACCGGCCGGTCCTCCCAGTACCGCAGCACCAGCACCGCCCGCTCCTTGGGCGCGAGCCGCGCGAGCCCGTCCAGCAGCGTCAGCCGCAGGTCCGGGTCGCCGCCGCCGGGCGCCGCGCCCTCCGGCAGGCGGTCGACCGGACGCTCGTCGGCGCTGCGCCGCCGCCGGTACGAGGTGAAGGTCCGCACCAGCACCGTGTGGGCGTACGCGACCGGCGCCTGGGTGCGGTCGATGCGCCACCAGGACCGGTACATCTTGGCGAGGGTCTCCTGGACGAGGTCCTCGGCCAGGTGCCGGTCGCCGGTGAGCAGGCACGCCGTGCGGAACAGCTGGTCGCTGCGGGCATGGGCGAACTCCAGGAAGTCCGCGGGTGTGTCCGCCACCGGATGGTCCCTTCTCGAACTGATGTCACCCCCAAGCACGCGCCGGGAGGGGGCGCGCGTTACAGACCTCGTGGGCGGAGCACCGCGGGAAGGGGGCCGGACGGCGGACGGGGCGGCCGGAGCGGGCGGCCGGAGCGGCCGGCGGTGGGGGCCGTGACGGTGACGTCGTGGCGGGACCGGCCGAGGGGGCGGGCGGCGGCCCGGGGCCGGCGGCCCACTCGCCCTACGCCGGGACGGAGCCGCCGACCGGGCGCGGACCGAGGCTGCGGGCGGTCTCGGCGAAGGCCCGCAGGCGCGGACTCTCCCGGGCCGTGGGCCAGACGAGCGCCCACTCGGTCGGCGGTGCGTCGTGCAGCGGGACGTAGGCGACGCCGGGGTGGGTGTAGTACCGGGTGACGTGCTCGTTCAGCGGGCTGACCACCCGGCCGGCGGCGATCAGCGCGAGCACCTCGTGGAAGGTCCGCGCGGACGGCCCGCGCGGGATCGGCCGGCCCTCCGGGGTGTGCCGCGGCAGCATGGCGTCGGCCCAGTAGCCGGGAACGTGGGGGCCGAACTCGAAGGTCGTGCAGTCGCCGAGGTCCTCCATCGACACCGACTCCCGCCGGGCCCAGCCGGAGGCGGCCGGGACGGCGAGCACCCGTCCCTCCGTCAGCAGACAGGGCCCGGCCGTCAGATCGGGCTCCCGCACCGGGAGCCACATGAGCTGGACGTCGACCTGCCCGGTGCGCAGCAGCGCGAACGGATCGCTGAAGTGGAACTCCGCCAGCGTGACCTCGCAGTGCGGGTACTGCGTCGTGAACGCTTCGAGGAACGGCTGCATCTCGTGGCCCAGCACGCCCATGACGCCCAGCCGCACGGCGCCGTGCACGCCCCCGGTGGCGGCCGAGGCCCGTGCGATCCCGTCGTTGATGAGGTCGTACGCCTGTCGCAGGTCCTCGCGCAGGCGGTTGCCGAGCGGAGTCAGGGTGACCGACCGGCTGGTGCGCTCGAACAGGGCGCCGCCGATCCGGCGCTCCTGCTTCTTGATCACCTGGCTGACCCGGGACTTCGAGACGTGCAGCCGCTCGGCGGTTCGGCCGAAATGAAGCTCCTCGGCCAACACCAGGAAGATCTCGATGTCCCGCAGCTCCACGCCCGCCCCTAGATCGATAACCGCACGGTAACCGGGATGGTAGCGAAATCCGCATTGATCCCGGCCTGCGCCGGGTGGAAGGCTTGGACCGCCGGGCGCAGGCCCCTCGGGCCGTCGCGGACACGTCGGCCAGGACGGGCCGGCGGAGGTGCGCCGGTGGTGGGGACCACCGGGCGCGGTCCGCGAGCACGGCCGGACGGCTCGGGCCACCGCCGTGATCCCGACGGGGGACCGGCGACGAACACAGGGGGACGACGATGACTGAACTCAACGGCAAGACGGCACTGGTGACGGGTGGTTCGCGCGGGATCGGGCGGGCGGTCGCGCTGCGGCTGGCCGCCGACGGCGCGCTGGTCGCGGTGCACTACGGCGGGAACGCCGGGGCGGCCGCGGAGACGGTGGCCCGGATCACCGAGGCCGGTGGGCGGGCGTTCGCCGTACGGGCGCGGTTCGGCGAGGCGGGCGCGGTCCGGCAGCTCTTCGAGGGGGTGACGGCCGGGCTCGCCGAGCACGGGGCGAAGGGCCTGGACATCCTGGTCAACAACGCGGGCATCTCCTCGTTCAGCCCGATCGGCCAGATCACCGAGGAGGAGTTCGCGGCGCTGCTCTCGGTCAACGTGAGCACGCCGTTCTTCGTGGTCCAGCGGGCGCTGGCGCTGCTGAACGACGGTGGGCGGATCATCAACATGGGTTCGGTGGCGAGCCGTTTCGCGGTCACCACCCAGATCGGCTACACCGTCAGCAAGGCGGCGCTGGAGTCGATGGGCCCGACCCTGGCCAACGAGCTCGGCGGCCGCGGCATCACGGTCAACACCGTCGCGCCCGGCGTGGTGAAGACCGACCTGACCGCGGTCCTCACGACGATCCCGGAGGCGGTCGCCGACCTGGAGTCGATCACCGCGCTCGGCCGGCTCGGCGAGCCGGAGGACGTCGCCGACGTGGTGGGCTTCCTGGCGGGCCCGCAGGGCCGCTGGGTGACCGGCCAGACGATCGACGTCTCCGGCGGCACCTACCTCGGGCCGATCGGGCCCCGGTGACCCGCAGGCGCTGAGGGGCGCGGGGGGCCGGGCCGGGCGGGGGGGGCCCCCCCGCCCCCCCCCGGCCCGGGGGGGCCCCCCCCCCCCCCGGTCTCCGCGGGTTAGGCAGGAGGCGCACAGCAAA
>NZ_JBHJUK010000058.1:44978-50060 GCF_042266225.1 Kitasatospora sp. NPDC056181 | reverse complement strand
GGTGCTGTTCCACGTGGAACAGCACCCGGCCCCGGGCCGTTTCGTCGTCGTTGCGCGGATCAGCCGCGGCGGTGGCGCCCGCCGGCCTGGACGGCCTCGGCCTCCGCGGCGGCCGGCTCGGCGCCGCCCGCCTTCTTCTTCCTGCGCTCGCGCAGGACCTCGATCAGGATCGGCGAGATCGAGAGCAGCACGATCAGCAGCACCGCCGGGATCAGGTACTTGTCGATCACCGGGGCGAGCGCGTCACCGAAGAAGTAGCCGATCAGCAGCATGGACTCGGTCCAGAGCACACCGCCGACCACGTTCCAGAGGAAGAACGTCCGGGCCGGCATCTCCAGGGTGCCCGCGACCGGGTTCAGGAAGGTACGGACGATCGGCATGAAGCGGGCCAGGACCACGGCCTTGCCGGGACCGAACTTGTTGAAGTACTCCTCGGCCTTCACCACGTACTCGCGACGGAAGATCTTCGACTCGGGCTTGTCGAACATCTTCGGTCCGACCTTCACCCCGATCAGGTGCCCGAGCTGCGCGCCGGCGATGGCGGCGATCGGGGCCCCGATCAGCAGTGCCGCGATCGGCAGCTTCGTGCCCTCGCCGAGCACCGACGAGGCGGCGTTCGAGGCGGCCACGCCCGCGATGATGAGCAGGGAGTCCCCCGGGAAGAAGAACCCGACCAGGAGGCCGGTCTCCGCGAAGATGATCGCGATCAGCCCGATGGCACCGAGGGACGAGATCAGTGATTTGGCGTCGAGCAGGTTGACGGCCAGCTGGTTGTAGTCCACGGCCGCAGGATAGCGGGCCCGTCTTTACCAGGGCTTCGCCCCGGTGGCCGAGAGGACGGTCATCCTTTCGGAGCACCCGGTCATCCGTCCGCCCCGTGCCGCGTAGCACGTGGGAGCGGCCGTCCCGACTGGCGGGCTGCCTGCTGACCCCGGAGCGCAAGTCTGGGAAGATGGCACCGGCGTCCGGGCCGCGGTCGCAAACACCCTCATTGTCGAACCGTGGCGGCCGCCTCGAGCCCAGGTACCGGAGAGCCGCACCGCAGAGCCGCGCTCGGCTGCCGTTACCCCGGAAGTCGTAACGAAGGCGTACACAGCGTCGGACAGCACCGTCCGTACGCCGCAACCCGACAGGAGCGGATCGCATGCCCATCGCAACTCCCGAGGTCTACAACGAGATGCTGGACCGGGCCAAGGCGGGCAAGTTCGCCTACCCGGCCATCAACGTCACCTCGTCGCAGACGCTGCACGCCGCCCTGCGCGGCTTCGCCGAGGCCGAGAGCGACGGCATCATCCAGATCTCGACCGGTGGTGCGGAGTTCCTGGGCGGCCAGCACAACAAGGACATGGTGACCGGCGCCGTCGCGCTCGCCGAGTTCGCGCACATCGTGGCCGCCAAGTACGACATCACCGTCGCGCTGCACACCGACCACTGCCCGAAGGACAAGCTGGACGGCTACGTCCGCCCGCTGCTGGCGGTCTCCGCCGAGCGCGTGGCCAAGGGCCAGAACCCGCTGTTCCAGTCGCACATGTGGGACGGCTCGGCCGAGACCCTGAACGACAACCTGGCCATCGCCGAGGAGCTGCTGGCCCAGGCCGTCGCCGCCAAGATCATCCTTGAGGTCGAGATCACCCCGACCGGCGGCGAGGAGGACGGTGTCACGCACGAGATCAACGACGAGCTGTACACCACCGTCAACGACGCCGTCCGCACCGCCGAGGCCCTGGGCCTGGGCGAGAAGGGCCGCTACCTGCTGGCCGCCTCCTTCGGCAACGTGCACGGCGTCTACAAGCCGGGCAACGTCGTCCTGAAGCCGGAGCTGCTGCGCGAGCTCCAGGACGCGATCGGCAAGCAGTACGGCAAGACCGACCCGTTCGACTTCGTCTTCCACGGCGGCTCGGGCTCGACCGCGGAGGAGATCGCCACCGCGCTGGAGAACGGCGTCGTGAAGATGAACCTGGACACCGACACCCAGTACGCCTTCACCCGCCCGGTCGCGGGCCACATGTTCGCGAATTACGACGGTGTGCTGAAGGTCGACGGCGAGGTCGGCAAGAAGAACACCTACGACCCGCGCACCTGGGGCAAGCTCGCCGAGGCCGGCATGGCCGCCCGCGTCCTGGAGGCCGCCCAGCAGCTGCGCTCGGCCGGCAACCGCCTGAAGTAAGGCTCCGCCGCACGCGGGACCTGACTCGTGCCCCCCAGTGGTTCACTGGGGGGCATGACCACAGACAGCCCCTTCGCGGGCCAGAACCTCCTCGGGGGCCCGCCCCCGACCCACCTGCCCGCCGAGCCCGCTCCGCTGGAGCTGCTGGCCGGCGGCGCCTCCCCGGCCGAGGTCGCGGCGAAGTACCCGACCTCCTCGCTGGCCTGGGCCCAGCTCGCCGACGACGCCTTCGCCGCCGGCCGCACCGTCGAGTCCTACGCGTACGCCCGCACCGGCTACCACCGCGGGCTGGACTCGCTGCGCCGGGCCGGCTGGAAGGGCCACGGCCCGGTGCCGTGGGAGCACGAGCCGAACCGCGGCTTCCTGCGGGCGCTGCACGCGCTCGGCCGGGCCGCCGCCGCGATCGAGGAGAAGGAGGAGGCCGAGCGCTGCGCGCAGTTCCTCCGGGACAGCTCGCCGACCGCCGCCGCCACCCTGGGCTGATCCGCCCGGTCCGCACGCACGGCCCGCCGTGATCCGCCGGTCCCCGCCGCCCCTCCGGGCCGCGGGGACCGGCGGATTTGCCGTGGATACCCGGTACGTGGACATTCACCTGGTCTCCATGCCAGGGTGTCCGGGCGGGGGGAACGCACACGTCAGTTCGATGGCTCCGCGACCCCACCGGTCCGACAGGAAGCCTCACCGTGCCCACAGCCCGACCCGACCAGCGCGGCTCCCGCGCGCGCAGCTCCCGTGGTGCCGGGTCCCGTGCAGGATCCCGTGCGGGAGGCTCCCGCGCCGCCGCCCCGCGGGCCCGCGGCGGGCGGGCCGGCCAGGGCCAGGCGGGCGGAGGCCGCAGGCGCCGCCAGCGGCGCAGAATCGGCCCGGGGATGGTCTCCGCCCTGGTGGCGGCCGTGCTGATACTCGGCGGCACGGTCTACGTGCTGAACCGCCCCGACGCCCTGCCCGACAGCGGGAAGACCGCCCAGGGCCGGGTCGCGCCGTCCGACCGCGGCACCCCGGCCGCACCCGCCCCGGCCGCGACACCGACCGCGACGCCGACCCCCACCCCGCCGCCCGCCCCGGAGCCGAGCGCCCCCGAGCCCAGCGCCCCGGACCCGGGCCCCAGCAAGGGCGCGGGCACCTTCACCGTCGCCCCCGGCGCCGCCGCCGCGGTCGGCAAGGGCACCGTCCGCCGCTACCGGGTGGAGGTCGAGGACGGCATCGGGATCGACCCGGCCGGCGCCGCGGCCCAGGTCCAGGCCATCCTGGCCGACAAGCGGGGCTGGACCAACGACCGCAAGAACGGCTTCCAGCTGGTGGCGAACGGCGCGTACGACTTCACCGTGAAGATCGCGTCACCGGCCACCGTGGACAAGATCTGCGGCGCGGCCGGGCTGGACACCCACGGCGAGGTCAACTGCAACGTCGGCAACCAGGTGCTGGTCAACGTCAAGCGCTGGAACACCGGTTCACCGCAGTTCAGCGGCCCGATCGAGGAGTACCGGGCGCTGATCGTCAACCACGAGGTGGGGCACCGGATCGGCCACGGGCACGAGACCTGCCCGGGCAAGGGCAAGCCGGCGCCCGCGATGATGCAGCAGATCTACGGCCTCAAGGGCTGCGAGCCCAACGCCTGGCCGTACTCGGCGGACGGGACGTACCTCAGCGGCCCGGCGGTGCCCTGAGGCCGGCGGGCCGGTACGGACCTGAGACGGATTCACCGACCGCCCGCGACAAGGTTCTCCCGCGAGCGGCCGGCGAAGGGCGAGGCCAGGGCCACCCCCGGGGCGGGCACCGCCGCGGTGGCCCGGATCCCCGCGGCGGGCGCGGGCGACATCGTGCTGATCGTGTCGCAGGACACCGACACCACCGGCCGGGACCAGGCGCTCACCGGCGCGCCGCTCCAGCGGGCCGGGGCGGCGCTCGCCGCCCAACTGCACGGCTGAGTCCGGGGACCGCTCAGCCGAGCAGCGGCAGGTACTCCCGCAGGTCGCTCCGCTCACCGCTGGCCGCGACGACCGCCTCGTCCACCGCGGTCGCCCAGTCGGCCCGGCCGGTGGCGAGCCGGATCCAGGTCAGCGGGTCGGTCTCGACCACGTTGGGCGGGGTGCCCCGGGTGTGCCGCGGCCCCTCGACGGCCTGCACCACGGCGTACGGCGGCACCCGCAGCTCGACCGCGCCGCCGGGCACCCGGTCGGCGAGGGCGTCGGCGAGCAGCCGGGTGACGGCGGCCAGCGCCTGCCGGTCGTGCGGGAAGGCCGGCAGACCGAGCGCGTCGGCCAGGTCGTCGGCGTGCACGACCGCCTCCACCAGCCGGGTGACCAGCATGTCGGCGAGCGTCATCGAACCCAGCCGGATCTCGAACCGCCGCTGCGGGTCGGCGACTTCGGGCCCGTCCAGGACGGCGAGCAGCGCGTCGGCGGCCCGGTCGAAGGCGGCCGCGACCGAGGCCGGGTCACCGCCGAACTCCCCGGCGGCGTGCTCCCGGGCCCCGGCGTCCAGCAGCGGCGCGACGGTGCCGACGCCGGCCACCCAGCGCGCCAGGTCCAGCGTCGGACGGCCCTCCAGGGGGTCGTCCAGGTGCGCGGGCACCCAGTCGAGCTGCACCGCGAGGTGCGCGACCAGCTCGCGCACCCGCCACTGCCCCAGCCTGGTCGGCCCCGCGAGCAGCCGCTCGGCGTCGGGGGCGGCGCAGAGCGCGTGGACGGCGTCGCGCAGCGCGCCGGTCTGGGCCGCCAGCGCGGCGCGGACCTTCGTCGGCTGGTACGTACGGGACTTGGCAGGCATGGGCCCAACATACGCCGAGGGGGGGGGGGGGGGGGGGTTAAGGAGAGCCCCCGGCAACACCCCCGCACGGCTGCCCCGGCGCCTGGAGGCCCGCGTGGGGGGGGCTCAACACACGGCCCCCACAGGGGGGCAGGACCCCCGCCAGC
>NZ_JBHJUK010000058.1:0-44968 GCF_042266225.1 Kitasatospora sp. NPDC056181 | reverse complement strand
GACCGCTCGGCGCCCCGCGCCGGTCGGCGCCGCCAGCGCGCCCCGGCCCTTCGTCGTCTGGTACTAACGGCTCTGCGCAGGACTGGGCCAACCATACCCCGAGGGCCCTACGGTTCCTTCGAACCGTCCGCCCCTCGTCACAGCCGCATCAGGCGAGCAGGGCCTCGATGACGCCGGTGTGGGCGTCCTTCAGCTCGGCCAGCGAGACGGTGAACTGCCCCTGGACGTCCAGCGCATCGCCGTCGACCACGCCGATCCGGGTGGCCGGCAGGCCGCGTGCGGTGCACATGTCGTTGAACCGGAGCTCCTCGCTGCGCGGCACCGCGACGACCGCGCGGCCGGCCGACTCGGAGAACAGGAACACGAACGGGTCCTGGCCTTCGGGCACGATGATCCGCGCGCCGTTGCCGCCCTTGAGGCAGCTCTCCACCAGGGCCTGGCCCAGGCCGCCGTCGGAGAGGTCGTGCGCGGCGTCGATCATGCCGTCGCGCGAGGCGGCGATCAGGATCTCGCCGAGCAGCTTCTCGCGGCCCAGGTCGACCTTGGGCGGCAGACCGCCGAGGTGGTCGTGGACCACCTGCGACCAGGCCGAGCCGCCGAGCTCGTCCTCGGTGTCACCGAGCAGGTAGAGCAGCTGGCCCTCCTCGGCGAAGGCGAGGGGGGTGCGCCGGGTGACGTCGTCGATGACGCCGAGCACCGCGACCACGGGGGTCGGGTGGATGGCGACCTCGCCGGTCTGGTTGTAGAGCGAGACGTTGCCGCCGGTGACCGGGGTGCCGAGCTCCAGGCAGGCGTCGGCCAGACCGCGGGTCGCCTCCGCGAACTGCCACATGACGTCCGGGTCCTCGGGGGAGCCGAAGTTGAGGCAGTCGGAGATGGCGAGCGGCTTGGCACCGCCGGCCGCGACGTTGCGGTACGCCTCGGCGAGGGCCAGCTGGGCGCCGGTGTACGGGTCCAGCTTGGTGTAGCGGCCGTTGCCGTCGGTGGCGACCGAGACGCCGAGGTTGGTCTCCTCGTCGATCCGGATCATGCCCGAGTCCTCGCCGACCGAGAGCACGGTGTTGCCGAGCACGTAACGGTCGTACTGGTCGGTGATCCAGGACTTGGAGGCCTGGTTCGGGTGGCCGGCGACCTTCAGCAGGTCGGCCTTGAGGCCCTCGCCGGTGGTCGGGCGGGCCAGCCGCGCGGCGTCCGGGACGTCGGCCTGCAGCGCGTCCTGCCAGCTCGGGCGGGCGAACGGGCGCTGGTAGGTCGGGCCCTCGTGGGCGACGGTGCGCGGCGGCACGTCCACGACGAGCTCGCCGTGCCAGAAGATCTCCAGGCGCTCGCCGTCGGTCACCTCACCGATGACGGTGGCGATGACGTCCCACTTCTCGCAGATCTCCAGGAAGCGGTCGACCTTGCCGGGCTCGACGATGGCGCACATGCGCTCCTGCGACTCGCTCATGAGGATCTCCTCCGGCGAGAGCGTGTTGTCGCGCAGCGGTACGGTGTCCAGCTCGATCCGCATGCCGCCGGAGCCGGCCGAGGCCAGCTCGGAGGTGGCGCAGGAGAGGCCGGCGCCGCCGAGGTCCTGGATGCCCTTGACGAGCTTCTCGCCGAAGATCTCCAGGGTGCACTCGATGAGGAGCTTCTCCTGGAACGGGTCGCCGACCTGGACGGCCGGGCGCTTGGCCGGGCCGGTGGCGTCGAAGGTCTCGGAGGCGAGCACCGAGACACCGCCGATGCCGTCGCCGCCGGTGCGGGCCCCGTACAGGATGACCTTGTTGCCGGCGCCGGAGGCCTGCGCGAGGTGGATGTCCTCGTGCTTCATCACGCCCACGCAGAGCGCGTTGACCAGCGGGTTGCCCTGGTAGCAGGAGTCGAAGACGACCTCGCCGCCGATGTTCGGCAGGCCCAGGCAGTTGCCGTAGCCGCCGATGCCCGCGACGATCCCGGGCAGCACGCGCCGGGTGTCCGGGTGGTCGGCCGCACCGAACCGCAGCGGGTCCATCACGGCGACCGGGCGGGCGCCCATCGCCAGGATGTCGCGGACGATGCCGCCGATGCCGGTGGCCGCGCCCTGGTAGGGCTCGATGTACGACGGGTGGTTGTGCGACTCGACCTTGAAGGTGACCGCGTAGCCCTGGCCGACGTCGACCACACCGGCGTTCTCGCCGATGCCGACGAGCATCGCGTCGTTCTTCGGGGCCTTCTCGCCGAACTGCTTCAGGTGGACCTTGGAGCTCTTGTACGAACAGTGCTCCGACCACATGACGGAGTACATCGCGAGCTCGGCACCGGTCGGGCGGCGGCCGAGGATCTCCCGGATCCGCGCGTACTCGTCCTGCTTGAGACCGAGCTCGGCCCACGGCTGGGCGGCGTCCGGGGTCTGCTCTGCGTTCTTGACGGTGTCGAGGCTCATCAGGCGTTCACCAGCTGCTTCAGGACGGAAGTGAAGAAGCCCAGGCCCTCGGTGGTCGGACCGGTGAGCGGCTCCACGGCGTGCTCCGGGTGCGGCATCAGGCCGACGACATTGCCCGCGGCGTTGGTGATGCCGGCGATGTCGCGGTACGAACCGTTGGGGTTCACATCCAGGTAACGGGCCACGATGCGGCCCTCCGCCTCCAGCGCGTCGAGGACGTGCTCGTCGGCGACGAAGCGGCCCTCGCCGTTCTTCAGCGGGACGACGATTTCCTGGCC
This sequence comes from Kitasatospora sp. NPDC056181, assembly GCF_042266225.1. Classification (NCBI taxonomy): domain Bacteria; kingdom Bacillati; phylum Actinomycetota; class Actinomycetes; order Kitasatosporales; family Streptomycetaceae; genus Kitasatospora; species Kitasatospora sp. NPDC056181. The sequence goes on along the minus strand of NZ_JBHJUK010000058.1, from coordinate 42,286 downwards.
GGCCGAGTAATCCCGGGTCCAGGCGGTGCCGTTGTTCTCGATGCGCAGCTTCTGGTCGCGGCAGATGAAGTGCAGCGAGTCGTTGCGGGTGAGCGCGCCGGGCAGCAGGTGCGATTCGCAGAGCACCTGGAAGCCGTTGCAGATACCGAGAACCGGCATTCCCAGCTTCGCCTGCTCGATGATGGTCTCCATCACCGGGGAGAAGCGGGAGATGGCACCGCAGCGCAGATAGTCGCCGTAACTGAATCCGCCCGGCAGGACGACGGCGTCGACCTGGTGGAGATCCTTGTCACGGTGCCAGAGGGCGACCGGCTCGGCGCCGGCCAGGCGGACCGCGCGCTGGGCGTCGCGGTCATCGAGCGAGCCGGGGAAAGTGACGACGCCGACGCGGGTGGTCACTTGCCCTCCTCCTCGATGCGGACGGTGAAGTCCTCGATCACGGTGTTGGCGAGAAAGGTCTCGGCGGCTTCGCGGATACGGGCGAGCGCGGCGTCGTCGACCGGGCCCTCCAGCTCCAGCTCGAAGCGCTTGCCCTGGCGGACGTCGGCGATCCCGGTGAATCCGAGACGGGGCAGTGCGCGCTGCACCGCCTGTCCCTGGGGGTCGAGGATCTCCGGCTTGAGCATGACGTCGACTACGACGCGTGCCACTGGCACTCCCGGTGGTGTCTTCGTGAGGCGGGGGAACTCCAGACTACCGGGGGTTTCGGGTGGGATTGCTGGCCGGGGAGGGCGACGCGCGTAGACCTGAGACCCTTACGCCGCAAGGGTTCCGGGCCCGTGCCCCACCCCGGCGACCACCCCATTTCTACGGATTCGGCTCGGCGAACGAGAACGGCCGAAGAGCACCCGAATACCGGCACTCCGGGACAGATCGGCCAGCCGAGTGCGCCACTATCCGGTACTCCGGCGAAGAGACGTGAATATCCGGAAAAGAAAGCCGGACTCTTCGATTTCGACCCGCTTCGGGTGCAGAATAGGGCCACCTGCCGCGGCAAGTGCTGCGTATCCGGCACGCCATCAGGCCTGCCCGTATGCCCTTGCGCGTGTGGTGCACATCAGGCCACGGGAGCGCACCCCGCGCCCTTCGGCCGAATTGCCCGAGAGGATTGACACCCATGGCTCAGCGTGTAGTCGTCACGCTCTCCGACGACCTGGACGGCGGCGCCGCCGCGGAAACCGTCCACTTCGGCGTCGACGGGAAGTCCTACGAGATCGACCTGTCCCTGGACAACGCGGAAAAGCTGCGGGAGGCCCTCGCTCCGTTCGTCGCGGCCGGCCGCCGCCAGAGCCGCACCGGAAAGTCCTTCCGCCGCACCGCGCTCACCCCGGACCCGTCCGCCGTGCGCGCCTGGGCGCAGTCGCACGGCATGGAGCTGCCCGCCCGCGGCCGCATCCCCAAGGCGGTGTACGAGGCGTTCGCCGAGGCGAACTGACCCCACCGGGACCCGGTCGTCCCACCTGCCCGAAAGGGTGGGGCGACCACCCCGAACGATGCTGTAGAGTATTCCTCGTCGCCGCAACGGAGAGATCCGAAGAGGCGGCCGGTGCCCCACAAGGCACCGTGCGGACGTGGCTCAGTTGGTAGAGCATCACCTTGCCAAGGTGAGGGTCGCGAGTTCGAATCTCGTCGTCCGCTCGCAGTGCGCGAGCACAGCACAACTCAATAGTTTGACCTGCGGACGTGGCTCAGTTGGTAGAGCATCACCTTGCCAAGGTGAGGGTCGCGAGTTCGAATCTCGTCGTCCGCTCCAGTACGAAGGGCCCCCTCGATCGAGGGGGCCCTTCGGCGTTCCCGGTACGAGGCTTCCCCGCGCGGGCGCCCACTGCACGGGACTTCACCACACGGGCTTCCGGCACGGGGTTCCCGGCGCGGTATTCCGCGCCGGGCCATTCCCGGCCGGGCCGCCCTCGCCGGGGCGATGACATTTGTCATCGCCGGCCCGGGTAACCGCACCCCGTTCTCATGACGGCGCGCACTGCCCGCGGGGCCCGGGCGGCGGAAGGCTTGAGGCATGGAAACGAGCCAGCCCCCCGCCCCGAGCGAGCCCGTGATCGAGGTCACCGGCCTCCACCGCCACTACGGCTCCGGCGCCACCGGCTACCACGCGGTTCGCGGCGTCGACCTCACCGTCGGCCGCGGCGAGCTGTTCGCACTGCTCGGCACCAACGGGGCCGGCAAGACCTCCACCATGGAGCTGATCGAGGGCCTCGCCGCCCCGACCGGCGGCCAGGTCCGGGTGCTCGGCCACGACCCGCACCGCGAGCGGGCCACCGTCCGCCCCCGGATCGGCATCATGCTCCAGGAGGGCGGATTCCCCGGCGAGCTCACCGTCGCCGAGACCGGCCGCAGCTGGGCCGGGATGACCAGCCGCAGCCGCCCGGTGGACGAGGCGCTGGAGCTGGTCGGCCTGGCCGGCCGCCGCAACGTCCGGGTCAAGCAGCTCTCGGGCGGCGAGCGCCGCCGGCTCGATCTGGCGATGGCCCTGCTCGGCCGGCCCGAGGTGCTCTTCCTGGACGAGCCCAGCACCGGCCTCGACCCGGAGGCCCGCGCCGCCGTCTGGCGCCTGGTCCGCGACCTCCGGGCCGAGGGCACCACCGTGCTGCTCACCACGCACTACCTGGAGGAGGCCGAGGAGCTGGCCGACCGGCTGGCCATCATGCACGGCGGCCGGGTCGTCACCACCGGCACCGTGGCCGAGGTGATCGCCGGCCGCCCCGCCCGGATCACCTTCGAACTCCCCGAGTACTCCGGTGTCTCCCTCCCGCCGCTGACCGGGGCCGAGGTCCTCGTCACCGGCCGCCGGGTCACCGTGCACACCCCGCGGCTCCAGGCCACCCTCACCTCGCTGCTCGGCTGGGCCGACCTGCACGGCGTCGCGCTCGGCGCCCTCGACGCCCGCAGCGCCTCGCTGGAGGAGGCCTTCCTCGCCATCGCCTCCGAGGCCGCCCACCAGCCCCCGGCCGACGCCCCCGCCGCCCCCACCGCCCGCCGCCGCCTGATCGGACTCGCCCGATGACCACCGCCGTCTCCACCGCCGCCGCCGGCCCGCAGAGCACCACCGTCCGCCGGCTGCTCGCCCTCGGCCGGGCCGAGGCCACCCTGCTCGTGCGCAACCGGACCGCGCTGTTCACCGCCCTGCTGCTGCCGGTGCTGCTGATCGGCGGGCTGAAGAACGTGCTCGACGAGCAGGCCAAGAGCAACCCCGGACTCGACGTCGACTCGCTGCTGGTCAACGGAGCGGTCGGGATGGTGCTGGCCTTCGTCGTCTACTACAACCTGACCGCCGCGTACGTGGCCCGCCGAGGCGAGCTGGTGCTCAAGCGGCTGCGCACCGGCGAGGCCCGGGACGCCGAGATCCTGGCCGGCACCGCGGTGCCCTCGGTCGGCCTCGCCCTGCTGATGTGCACCGTCATCGGGGTGGTCGGCGCCGGCGCCCTGCACCTCGCGATGCCGGTCAACCCGCTGCTGCTGGCCGCCGGGCTGGTGCTGGTCGTCGGCACCCTGATGGCCCTGGCCGCGATCTCCAGCGCCTTCACCAGGACCGTCGAGAGCGCGGGCATCACCACCATGCCGGTCCTGCTGCTCACCCAGTTCGGCTCCGGCCTGTTCTTCCCGCTGGAGGTCATGCCGGACCGCCTCGCCGACGTCTGCCGCCTGCTGCCCACCACCCCGGCCTTCCAGCTGATCCGCGTCGGCTGGTTCGGCACCGACGGCTCCGGGGCCGCCACCGGCTTCGCCGGCACCTGGGCCACCGCCGCCCCGCACCTGGTCACCGGCACCGTCTGGCTGGGCCTCGCGGCCTGGGGCGCCGTCCGCTACTTCCGCTGGGAGCCGCGCCGCTAGGACCCCTCCGCACCTGGTAGGAAGAGCAGGACACGATCTTGGCCGGACGGGGGACGAAGCAGATGGCCGTACGCGGGCCGATACGCATCTGGAAGGGCTACGGCAAGCCGCAACGCTCCGAGCTCTACCTCCGCTGGTCGCTCTACCTGATGCCGCTGATCCTGCTGATGCTGGTCCTGCTCGCAGCCGGATCCTCCGTCGGCCAGGAGGCCTACCGGAGCACCGCCCAGGTCAGCCTGGTCATCGGCCTGGCCACCACCCTGCTCAGCCTGCGGGCCTACCGCACCTCGCTCGACCACTACCTGAAGCGGCCCACCACCCACCTGCGCTGGCTCGTTCTCACCGGCGCGACGGCGTTGGCCGGCTGCTGGGCCGTGCTGCTGCTCGGCCGTACCGCGGGCCCGGAGGACCCGGCCGGCCCGCCGTTCACCGTCGTGGTCGTCTCCTCCCTGGTGGCCTCGGCCTTCGGCCCGGCGTGCGTGGGCCTCTCCATGCGGCAGGCGTGCCTCGTCGGGATCGCCGGCCGGCTGCTGGTCGTCCCCGCCACGCTGCTGGCCGGGGTCGACCTCGCGACGGCGGCCGGGATGGTGGTCGGCGACCTGGTCATGATGGCCGTCATCGGCCTCAGCTGCCGCGGCTGCGCCTGGCTCCAGGGCGTCGTCTGGGAGCTCGACGCGGCCCGCGAGGCACAGGCCCAGCTGGCCGTCGCCGAGGAGCGGCTGAGGTTCTCCCGCGACCTGCACGACGTGATGGGCCGCAACCTCACCACCATCGCGCTGAAGAGCGAGCTGGCCGTCCAGCTGGCCCGGCGCGGCCGCCCGGAGGCCGCCGACCAGATGGCCGAGGTGCAGCGGATCGCCCAGGAGTCCCAGCGCGAGGTGCGGGACGTGGTCCGCGGCTACCGCACCGCGGACCTGCACGCGGAGGCGATCGGCGCCCGGGCGGTCCTGCGCGCGGCCGACGTGGCCTGCGAGATCGACCTCGGCGACGACGCCGACGGGCTGCCGCAGCCGGTCCAGTCGGTGCTCGGCTGGGTGATCCGCGAGGCGACCACCAACGTGCTGCGGCACAGCGAGGCGGGCAACTGCGTGATCCGGCTGCGCCGGGAGGACGGCCGGGCGGTGCTGGAGCTGGAGAATGACGGGGTGCCGGCGGTGCCGATCCCGTCCCAGGGCGGCGGCACCGGGCTGCGGGGGCTGCGCGAGCGGCTGGCCGCGCACGACGGCGAACTGAGCGTCCCGGCCACCGGGCCGGGCCGGTTCCGGGTGCTCGCCACCGTGCCGCTCTGAGCCGCCGTCCCGCCGCGTCACCCTGTAAGCCCGCCACCGCAGGAAGGCCCGCCCGATGACCGACACCGCCCCCGTGCGCGTCCTGCTCGCCGACGACGAGCACCTGATCCGCGGGGCGATGGCCGCGCTGCTCTCCCTGGAGGAGGACATCACCGTGGTCGCCCAGGCCGCGTCCGGCCCGGAGGCGGTGGCGATGGCGCAGGCGCACCGCCCCGACGTCGCGGTGCTGGACCTCCAGATGCCCGGCCTGGACGGCATCCAGGTGGCCACCGAGCTGCGCCGGCTGCTGCCGGACTGCCGCACGATGATCGTCACCGGGCACGGGCGCCCGGGCTACCTGAAGCGGGCGCTGGAGGTCGGGGTGCGCGGCTTCCTGCCGAAGACCGTCTCGGCGGCGGACCTCGCCGGGATCATCCGCACCGTGCTGGCGGGCGCCCGGTACGTCGACCCGGAGCTGGCAGCGGACGCGATCAGTGCCGGCGAGACGCCGCTGACCCCGCGCGAGACGGACGTGCTGGAGCTGGCCGCCGACGGCACCTCGATCGCCGAGATCGCCGAGCGCGCGGCCCTCTCGCAGGGGACCGTCCGCAACTACCTCTCGTCGGCGGCGGGCAAGCTGGGCGCCGAGAACCGCCACGCGGCGGTGCGGATCGCCCGCGAGCACGGCTGGATCTGAGACCCGGCCGCGCCCGCGGGGGACGCGCTACACCCAGGGGGTGCCGGTGAGCAGCTGGTAGACCTCGGCGTACTTGGCGCGGGTCTGCTCGACGACCTCGGCCGGCAGCTCCGGCGGCGGCAGCTCGCTGTGGCGGTCCCAGCCGGAGGCCGGGGAGACCAGCCAGTCGCGGATGAGCTGCTTGTCGAAGGACGGCTGCGAGCGGCCGGGCTGCCACTGGTCGGCGGGCCAGAAGCGGGAGGAGTCCGGGGTGAGCACCTCGTCGCCGATCACCAGCTCGCCGTCGAGCAGGCCGAACTCGAACTTGGTGTCGGCCAGGATGATGCCGCGCTCGCGGGCGATGTCCCGGGCCCGGGCGTAGACGTCGAGGGTGGTGCGGCGCAGCTGGTTGGCGAGCTCGGCGCCGACCCGGCGGGCGGTCTCCTCGTAGGAGACGTTCTCGTCGTGCTCGCCGACCTCGGCCTTGAGGGCGGGGGTGTAGATCGGGGCGGGCAGCTCGGAGCTGTTCACCAGGCCCTCGGGCAGCGCGATGCCGCAGACCGTGCGGTCGGCGTCGTACTCGGTCAGGCCGGAGCCGGCCAGGTAGCCGCGGGCCACGCACTCGACCGGGATCATCTCCAGGCTGCGGCAGACCAGCGTGCGGCCCTTCCAGTCGGCCGGGGCGCCGGCCGGGACCTCGGTGGAGATCACGTGGTTGGGCACGATGTCGGCGATCCGCTCGAACCACCACAGCGAGAGCTGGGTGAGGATGCGGCCCTTGTCGGGGATCTCGTTGGGCAGCACCCAGTCGTGGGCCGACATGCGGTCGCTGGCGACCATCACGAGGTCGCCCGACTCGGCGCGGTAGAGGTCGCGCACCTTGCCGGTGTGCAGGTGGACCAGGCCGGGCACCTGGACCGGCTCGGGCTTGGTGACAAATCCGCTCAAGGTCGTCTCAGTCCTCAGGGGTCGTTCGCGGGCGTGGGGCGCGAAAGGGGAGGTCACTGCCCCCGAGTCTGTCATGGACGCCCGCCCGGGCCCCGACGGCCTCGGGCTCAGCCGTTCTTGCAGAGCCGGTCCAGCAGGTTGGCGGTGGCCCGCTGGATCCGCTCGTCGGTGAGGCCGGGCCGGTCCAGCGCGGGCGACCAGGCGAAGGTGCCGGAGGCGAAGACGTACGCGCCGCTCGGCGCCCGGTAGAGCGAGGTCTCCTGGTAGCGGGTGCGGCCGCCGAGGTCCCGGTACGGGGAGTGCGCGAGCAGGACCCGCTCGGTGTGCTCGGGCAGCGCCACCTTGGGGTAGTAGCGGTCGGCCTCGCCCGCCACCAGGCCGGGCAGTTCGTCGCCCTCCTGGACGCCGGTGCCGTCCCAGAGCCAGTGCGCGGTGTGCCGGGCGACCAGCGGGACGGGGGCGGCGACCCGGCCGGAGTACTGGAGGCCGAGCAGGTGCTGCTCGGCCTCGCCGGCGTCCCGCCAGAGCGCGCTGGCGGCTCCGGGGGCGCCGACGGCCGGGCTGCCGGGCTGGACCTTCTGCCGTTTGCGGCAGTTGAGCAGCCGGTTGGGCTCGCCGGAGGGCGCCGGGCTCAGCTCGACCCGCCAGTACATGGTGTTGGCGGAGAGGAAGACCAGCGAGGTGCCGCCGTCCCGGGCCCGTTCGGCGGCCCGGCGCATCGGCTCGGACCAGTACTCGTCGTGGCCGGGGAAGATCAGCGCCCGGTGCCGGGACGGGTCGACCAGGCCGGCGTGCAGGTCGGTGGCGGTGGCGTAGGAGAGGTCGTAGCCGTACCGCTCGGCCCAGCGGATGAAGTCGTAGGCGTGACCGACGTGCAGCGGCAGTCCGGCGGTGGCGTGCGGGCGGTCGAAGGAGACGGTGACGGCCGCCTCCGGCTCGCCGACCAGCCGGCCCTGGTCGTCCCAGGCGTGGTAGAGGCTGGCCCCGCTGCGGCCGTCCTCGGGGAAGAGGTTGTACGCCTGCCAGGTCACGTCCGGGAGCACCAGGAGCAGCTCGGCGGCGTGCGCCTCGTCCTCGAAGTCCCGCACGGTGAAGGGGATGTGGCTGCGGTCCAGCATGTCACCGGTGGTCAGCACCGCGACGTAGGCGCCGGGCTGCCAGTGGGCGGGGATCTGCAACCGCCAGGAGTGCCACCAGTGGTGGCAGGAGACCGTCCGGCCGACCACCAGCGGGGCGGGCTGGGCCAGCCCGGCGATCAGCGGGCTGGACGTCATGTGGTGGGCGCCGTCGCCGCCGTAGTGGCCGATCCGGTAGACGTCGACGGTGAACTCGCGGGGCGGGTTGACGGTGACCCGGAAGTCCACCGAGCCGCCGGGGCGGACGACGCCGGCCGAGGCGAAGCCCTTGATCTGCTGCACCACGTCGTTGGCGCCCTGCGGGGTGCCGACCGGCGGCTTGGGCCTGGCGCCCCCCGCCAGCGGCTGCTGGCCCGGCGCGTCCACCGAGACGTACCAGGGGACGGTGCCCTCGGCGCCCGCGAGGTACTGGTCCGGACTGCGCAGCCAGGGCAGCGGGCCCTGGCCGAAGGGGTCGGAGACGCTGTACGCGTGCGTTCCGGACTCCCAGCGGCGGTTGAGTTCCGTCCCCACGCGCCCCTCCCACGGATGCACCTCGCCGGATGGCATGTGCCCACCGGATGTGCGTGCGGTCTAATACACCACAGAGTGCTGGCGCTGCGTCACCCCACGGTAGCAACTAGTGGCGATGAATCTTCCGCGCTGCCCCGGAGAGGGCTCCGGCCTGCGAAGACCCGCCGGCCCCGGCCGCCCCGGGGGCGCGAGCGCTGGGCCCGAGCGCCCTCCCCCCGCCCGGGGCCGGACGGACCCGGACGGACCCGGACGGGCTCAGAGCCGCACCGGCTTCTCCAGCCGGACGTCGGCGGCGTCCAGCCAGGCGCGCAGCGGGCCGTCCTGGCCCTGCTCGACGGCCTGTGCCACCGGGGCGGCCAGGTCGGTACGGCGGACCCCGCCGATCAGCAGCACCGGGCCGTCCAGCCAGTCCAGGCCGGGGGTGGCCCCGGCGGTGTCGACCGCGGCGCAGCAGACCATCGCGGTGACGTGCTCGACCAGGAGGTCCCGCCCGGTGCGGACGGGCTCCAGCAGCGGCGCGGGGGCCGTGGTGCGGGCCAGCTGGGCGGTGAGCGCGGCGGCCAGCTGCTCGCCGTCGCCCTCGGCGAGCCGGACCAGCAGCCGGGTGAGGGTCGGGGAGCCGGGGCGGGCCTGCGGGGCCGGGCGGTCCAGGGCGGACTGCAGGGCCGCGGCGCGGGCCCGCCAGCCGGCGTCCACCACCTCGGCCGGGTAGTCGGCCCAGTCCAGCTCCCGCCAGCCGCCGGAGGCGGGCCGGCCGAAGAACAGCTCCGCGGCGAGCAGCGAGACGGCCTCGTCCACCGTGCCGGGCTCCTCCAGCAGGTCGCAGGCGGGCCGGTCGCCGAGGCGGCTGCCGTAGCCGTCGGCCAGGCGGTCGCGCCGGGACAGCTCGGTGAGCGCGGCGACCACGCCGGCGTTGAGGTGCGCGGGGTGACGGCCGAGCCGCCAGGCGGGCAGCGCGACCCGGGTGAGCAGCCGGTCCCAGCCCGCGTACGCCAGGCCGACCTGCTCCTGCGCGGCGATCCGCAGGCCGTAGTCGACCGCCCGGGCCTGCTCGGAGGCCCAGCCGGCGACGGCCCGCTCCAGCTCGGCGGAGTGCGCGCGGCAGGCGCCGAGCAGCCGGCGGGTGATCCGGTCGGTCAGTGCGGCCGGGCCGCGGCGGCCCGTGGTCGGGGCTGCGGGGGCGGCGGCTCCGGCCGGCCCGGGGGCGGCCTCGTCCAGGCTGGCGTCCAGGCTGCGCAGGAAGCGGCGGGCGGCGGCGATGTCCGGGTCGGCGGAGGCCGCGGTGCCGGCCACCACGGGGGCGAGCAGGGCGCGCAGCTCGCCGGCCCGCATCCACCAGAGGAACGGCGAGCCGATCACCAGCACCGGCGCGGGCGGCTCGTCGGTGCGGCGCGTCGCCCGGAGGCCGGCCCGGCCGTCCGCGGGGACGTCCTCCAGCCAGGAGTCGCAGTCCGGGGTGAGCGCGATCGCGGAGGGCGCGGGGACCTCCAGCCGGTCGGCCAGCTCGTCGATCAGCCGGTACAGCTCGGGGGCCTGGGCCCGCTCCAGCGGGACGGCCGGGGTCCGCGGCGGGACGGCCCTGCGGTAGGCCCGGGCGGCCAGTCCGGCCACCAGCAGGGTGGCGGCGGCCACCGCGCAGACCACCCAGCGCACGGCGTCCCAGGCGGCGGCGTCGGAGGAGCCGGGCGCGCCGAGCCGGCCGGTGAACCGGCCCGCGAGCAGCACCACCGCGACGGCGGCGGGCAGCGCGGCGGCGGCCAGGGCGAGGCCACGGACCCGCAGGACCGCGTGGGCGTGAGCGCGCGCGGTGTCGAAAGCGGCCATACGGTGCGGCACCCCCTTCGGAGCCCTCGGGCGCCCGGCGACGGGCCCTGAGCCGACTCGAAACGATCGGTTCCGACCGGGGAGGCGGCGGCTCCGGTCCCCGGTAGTACATGCTGCGTGGCGCTTCTGACATTTTTGACGCCCGTGCCCGGGTGGGTGTTCCGGATCTCCCCGGTTTCCACTCGTCCCGGTGACGGTGCCCGGATTCCGGACGACCGTGCCGGGGCGTCGTGCGAAGCGGCCCGGGCGTGCCCGCCCGGCCGGACGCCGTCCAGCATCCCCCCGCGCGACCGCCGCTACCCGGCGGCGGCCGCGAGCGGCACGGCCCGGGGCGCTGCGGACCAGCGCACCATAAGGCCGGGCAGCCGGTTACGTCAGCCGGATGCGGTTGCTGTCACTCGATGGGCTGGATTCCGGCCGCCGAACGGTGCGGCGGCCACCGAAAGCGCTCCGATCCCCCCCGACCCGCAAACGCCGCAGGGCGCTGCGTCCATGGGGGTTGTTTCCCCTCGAACACAGCGCCCTGCGGCACGCCGAAACCGCCTGCTACTGCGCGGCCTTGAGCGCGATGTCGGTGCGGTGCTGGCCGCCCTTGAGGCTGATCCGGCCCACCGCGTCGTACGCGCGGCCCCGCGCCTCGGCCAGGTCGGCGCCGGTGGCGGTGACCGAGAGGACGCGGCCGCCGGCGCTGAGCACCCGGCCGTCCTCGTCGGCCCGGGTGCCCGCGTGCAGCACGTAGGCGGTGCCGTCGGCGGCCTCGGCCTCGGCCAGGCCCTCGATCGGGTCGCCGGTGCGCGGCGCGGCCGGGTAGCCCTCGGAGGCGATCACCACGGTGACGGCGGCGCCGTCGTCCCAGCGCAGCGGCTCCAGCTGGTCGAGCGTGCCGGTGGCGCAGGCGTGCAGGACGCCGGCCAGCGGGGTGCGCAGCCGGGCCAGCACGACCTGGGTCTCCGGGTCGCCGAAACGGGCGTTGAACTCGATCACCCGGGTGCCGCGCGAGGTCAGAGCCAGGCCCGCGTAGAGCAGACCGGAGAACTCGGTGCCCCGGCGGCGCAGCTCGTCCACGGTCGGCTGCAGGACGGTCTCCAGGACCTCCTCGACCAGGCCCTCGGGCGCCCACGGCAGCGGCGAGTAGGCGCCCATGCCGCCGGTGTTCGGGCCCTCGTCGCCGTCCAGCGCGCGCTTGAAGTCCTGCGCGGGCTGGAGCGGGAGGACGGTGGTGCCGTCGGTGACGGCGAAGAGCGAGACCTCGGGGCCGTCGAGGTACTCCTCGATGACGACGCGCTCGCAGGAGGCGGCGTGGGCCAGCGCGGCCTCGCGGTCGGAGGTGACCACGACGCCCTTGCCGGCGGCCAGGCCGTCGTCCTTGACCACGTAGGGGGCGCCGAAGGCGTCCAGCGCCTCGGCGGCCTCGGCGGGGGTGGTGCAGACGTAGGAGCGGGCGGTGGGCACGCCGGCCCCGGCCATCACGTCCTTGGCGAAGGCCTTCGAGCCCTCCAGCTGGGCGGCCGGGCCGGACGGGCCGAAGACCGGGATGCCGGCCGCGCGCACGGCGTCGGAGACGCCCGCGACCAGCGGGGCCTCCGGGCCGACCACGACCAGGTCGGCGTCGAGCCGCCGGGCGAGCGCCGTGACCTGCGCGCCGTCCAGCTGGTCGACCGGGTGGACCGTCGCCACCTGCGCGATCCCGGCGTTGCCCGGGGCGCAGTGCAGCTCGGTGACGGCGGGATCTTGGGACAGAGAGCGGCACAGGGCGTGTTCGCGGGCGCCGCCGCCGATGACGAGGACCTTCACGGTTGGCAAGGGTAGTCGGTGGCCGGTTCCGGCTGTCCCCCGGTCCCGTCGGAACCTCCAACGGAAGCCGTCCGTACGCTGCCCGCCCAGGAGGAACCTCCAAGGCCGGGGCCTGCTCGTACGCCCCGGGTGGCCGGGTCAGGACAGCGGGTCACCGGGGCCTCGCTCGGACGGGTGAAATCTCGCCGCCCGCCGCAACCCGCTCACCTCGGGTTCCGGTGCCCGATTCCGGTAACGATCATTGGCGAAGCGCCCCCACGGTCAGCCATTTGGCGGTAAGAAGTGCTGTTGGACCACCACCGGCCGCCGGCCGGTGCGCCGTCCCCGGCGACCACACGCATCCGGGGGCGACGCGCGTCCGACGCGTCACCCGGCGTTCCGCGGCCAGCCAGGCCGACGGCACGTCAGGGAGTCGCGCCGTCAGACCCAGCAGTCCGCCCGCCACAGGGAGCCCCACAGGTGAGCCAGCCGGAAATGCAGCCCGAGGAGAGTGCCTGGGGCAAGGAGATCGGCGAGGAGGACCAGCCCGTCGCCGCGGTCGCGCGCCCGGCTTCCACCCGCCGCCGGGCCGATCTGAGCACCCGCCAGTTCCCCCTGGGGGACTGGGGTGAGCCCGCCGAGCGGCTGGAGGAGCTCTACCGCTGGTCCGAGGAGCGGGCCGTGGAGGCGATCGACTGGTACCGCCGGGACCGGATCTGGAAGCGCCGCTGGGCCCGCCTGCTGCGGTTCGGCTCGGCTGGCTTCGCGGTCGGCGGCGTGACCGCCCCGCTGGTGGACCTGACCGGCACCGTCGCGAACGCCACCAGCTGGGGCTACGTCGGCCTGGCGCTCTCCGCCGCCTGCTACGGCGCGGACCGGGTGTTCGGCCTGACCTCCGGCTGGATGCGCGACGTCTCCACCGCGCAGGCGCTCCAGCGCCGCCTGGAGGCCTTCCAGTTCGACTGGGCGTCGGAGTGCGTGCGCGAGGTGCTCGGCCCCACCGAGGGCACCGCCGGCGAGGCGGCCGAGCGCTGTCTCGGGGTGCTGCGGCGGTTCTGCGAGGACGTCTCGGACATGGTCCGCACCGAGACCTCGGAGTGGATGCTGGAGTTCCGTGCGGGCATGACCCAGCTGCCCACCCAGGTCGCCGGCAGCTGGGGCGGCCGGAGCGAGACCGGCGGGGGCGCCCAGGTGCGGGTCCTGCCGCCGCCGGGCACCCGGCCCACCATGCCGCGCCAGCGGCCGCCGGAGGGCCCGCTGCGCTGAGCCGGACGGGCCCGCGCAGCGGCCGCTCTCAGGCGAAGACGATCATCGAGCCCTGGGTGAGGCTCCGGGTGGCCGCCGCGTACAGGCCCGCCCAGGCGTGCCGCTCGCGGGCGAAGGGGTGCAGGTCGTCCAGCGGGGGGCCGAAGGGCTGCTCCAGGCCGGTGGGGCCGAGCGGCCGGGTCGGGTCCGGCGGGTTGAGCGGGTCGATGCCCAGCGCCGGTGCGACGGCCTGCAGTTCGCGCAGCAGCCCGTGGCTGGAGCCCAGTGGGCCGCCCGCGGCGAGCAGCGCGTCGTCCACCAGCGGCACCGCGAACTCGATCGGCACGTACGCCCCGGCGTGGTCGAAGTGCCAGACCAGGTGCGACTGTTCCGCGCTGCTCTCGAACATCTCCAGCAGCTGCTCGTAGTCGCCGCCGAGGGCGTCCACCGGCGTGATGTCCAGGCCGGTCAGCCCCAGCAGGTAGGCGCGGCGCAGGAAGTGCAGCGAGTCGTAGTCGAAGGCGGCTATCGGCTCCACCGCCCCGCTGATGCCCGGCACGTACTGGTAGACCGGCACCTCGGGCAGCCCGTGCGTGGTCAACACGGCGTTGTAGAGCGCCAGATCGTCCCGGAACGGGTTGTCGGGGCTGTGGCTCAGGACGTCCACGAGCGGGACGAGCCAGAGGTCGCAGGCCATGGGCCGGCTCTTCCTCTCGGGGCGGCGGAGGCCGTTCGCTGGGCGAACGACGGGCGGACGGGTCGGCTCCCGGACCGTCGGTACAGGTACCGCGCCCGGGACGACGACCGCCCACCCTACCGGCCCGGCGCGCGGTGCGGGCCGGGGCGGCCCTCGGGCAGTTGGCCGGACGACGGGTCGGGCAGCCGGCGGCCGAAGCGCCCGTACGGCACCGAGCGCGGCTGCGGCACCAGTCCCAGGCCCAGCCCCAGCTCACGGCCGAGCTCCCGGCCCAGCTCGCGTTCCCGGCCGTGGCCGCGGCCGGCCGCTCCCGCCTGGGCCGTAGCCGCCTGGGACGCCTCCCCGGGGCCGCTTCCGGCGCCGCTCCCGGGGTGCTCCCCGGGGCCCTCCTCCTGGCCCGCCCCGGAACCCGCCCCAGGACCCGCCGGTTCGGTCCACGCCCCCGCCGCGGGCCCCGCCTCCTCCGCCGGGCCGAGCGCGTCCGTCAGCAGGGGCAGGACGCCCACCGACTCCACCGGCTGCCCGACCAGCCCGGCCAGCAGCCGCACGGTGAACAGGTTGTACTCGCAGACGATCCGGTGCGCACCCGCCCGGTCCCCGGCCTCGACCGCGTCGACCAGTTCGACGTGCCGGTCCCAGCAGACCCCGGCCAGCTTCGGCATCGCCCGCAGGTAGGGCGCGGCGAACATCCAGGACTGCACCCTCAGCCAGTCCAGGTAGTCGCCGATCCGCCGGTTGCCGAACAGCCCGGCCGCCTCCTGCCAGAACCGGCGGTCGCAGCCCACCATCACGTCCAGGTTCCCGGCCCGGGCCGCCCGGACCGCCGCGTCCGCCCGGCGGCGCAGCGAGGGCAGCCGGCCGCCGGTGTCCGGCACTCCGGGGAGGGCGCCGAGCCGACGGAAGTAACTGTCGGTGAGCAGCACCCGGGACTCGAAGATCTCCAGGAAGTCGTCCCAGCCGAATTCGGGCACCGTGAAGCCGCGATGGTGCTCGGCCCGGAGCAGTCCCTGCGCGCCGAGGTCGACCAGCGCCTCGCGGGCCGGGGTCGCCGAGACCCCGTACAGGTCGGCGATCTCCTTGACGGTGAAGTTGCGCCCCGCCGCGAGCCGGCCGGCCATCATCTCCTCGCGCAGCGCACCGGCGATCTGCTCGCGGAGGCTGTTGCGCTGGATCACCGGGCGGGTGTCGCCCGAGCCGGTGCCGAACATGCGCGCGACCTCCTCGGGCGGGCTGGAAGGCCTGCCCCGGGACAGGCCTGTAGACGAACGACTGGAACACGACGAAGGCTCATCTTCTCAAAGATGCCGCCGCCGTGCGGCCGGGCGCCCCACTGCGGTGCCGCCGGCCCCGGCGCGGACCCCCGGCGGGCGTCCCGGCGGGCGTCCCGGGCGACCCCCACTGACCCTCCGGACCCCCGCGGACCCCCGGGCGGGGTCTCCCGGGCTCAGCGCTGGACGGGAGCCGGAATGCCCAGCAGCCGGTCCCGGTGCACCGGGAAGTCGGCGCGGGCCTTGGCCACCTCGGCCGGGTCGAACTCCACCGTCAGCACCTCCTCGCCGTGGCCCGCCTCGGCCAGCACCCGGCCCCACGGGTCCACCACGATGCTGTGCCCGGCCTGCTCGACCCCGCCGTGCGTCCCGGCCGTGTTGCAGGCCAGGACGAAGGCCTGCTCCTCGACCGCGCGGGCCCGGCTGAGCAGCGTCCAGTGCTCGCGCCGCCGCTCCGGCCAGGCCGCCGGGATCACCAGCAGCTGCGCGCCCGCGTCCAGCAGCGCCCGGAAGAGCTCCGGGAACCGCAGGTCGTAGCAGGTGGCCAGGCCCAGCGTGCCGAAGTCGGTGGGGGCGGTGACGATCTCCTGCCCGGCGCCCATCACCACCGCCTCACCGCTGTCGAAGCCGAAGCGGTGCACCTTGCGGTACGTGTGCACCAGTTCGCCGTCGGGGGCGAAGAGCAGCGAGGTGTTGTAGATCGGCCCGTCCGGGTCGCGCTCGACGATCGACCCGGCGTGCAGCCAGACCCCGGCGGCCTCGGCGGCGGCGGCCATCGCGTCGGAGGTGGGCCCGTCCAGGGCCTCGGCGCCGTCCGACCAGAGGTCGTACGCGAAGCCGCCCAGCGGCCAGAGCTCCGGCAGGACGACCAGGTCGGCGCCCTGCTGGGCCCGGACCAGGGCGGCCGCCCGGGCCCGCCGCTCGGCGGGCGGCTCCGAGTCGGAGACCGCGAGTTGGATCAATGAAGCGCGCACAGTACCACCGTCCACGGCAAGAGTCCTACGATCGTCACCCGAAAGCACTGCCCTGCTCTCACCCGGCAGCGTAACGTGCGGTTAGTGTGTGCGCCCGGAAGCCGGACGAACCCGGCGGACCCCAGACCAGGGCGCGCGCGGCAAGGCAGCTGACGGAGGGCCGGAGATTCCCGTGACGGACAACCAGACCGTGCAGGCTTACACCGAGGCGTGGACGCAGTCCATCGAATCGATATCGGAGCTGGTGACCCCCCTCCCGGAGGGCTCCTGGAACCGGGCCACCGAGTGCCCCGGCTGGTCGGTACGGGACCTCGTCTCGCACGTCATCGCCATCGAGTCCGAGCTGCTCGGCGACCCGCGCCCGATCCACTCGCTCCCCCGCGACCTGCGGCACGTCACGAGCGAGTTCGCCCGCTACATCGAGCTGCCGGTCGACAAGCGCCGCTGCCACACCGCGCTGGAGATGACCAGCGAGCTGGAGTACACGATCATCCGCCGCTCGCGCGCGCTGCGGAACGCCAAGCAGACCCCGACCGAGCCGGTCCGCTGGCCGGCCGGACCGCACAGCCGCGACCTGCCGTACCACGAGGTGCTGCGCCGCCGGGTGTTCGACGTCTGGGTGCACGAGCAGGACCTCCGGCGGGCCCTCGACGCGCCCGGCAACCTGGACTCCGCCGCCGCCCTCGTCTCCCGGGACGTCCTGCTGGAGCTGCTGCCCAAGGCCGTCGCCCACCAGGCCGGTGCCCCGGCCGGGACGGCGCTGGTGCTCGACGTCACCGGCCCGGTGGAGTTCCTGCGCACCGTCCGGGTCGACGCCGGCGGCCGCGGCACGGTCGACGAGTCGATCAGCCTGGCGCCCGACGTCCAGCTCACCATGGACTGGGAGACGTACGTCCGGCTCGCCTGCGGCCGCGGCCGCCCCGGCCCGGTCACCGTCGAGGGCGACGAGGAGCTGGCCTCCCGCCTCCTGGCCAACTTCGCCGTCACGCTGTAGCCCCGCGGATTCACCCACCCGGCGTACACACACCACTGCGCGCCGGGTGGCCCGCTTCGCGCTCCCGTACGTCAGCTTGGCACCAGCACCTCACCCGTTCGACCTCGTTGTTCCGGGCAGTTGAGCCATCACCCGGAAGAAGGAGGGGCGTCCGGATGGACGACGAACAGGAACGGCACGCAGAGATGGTGCTGGTGCGGTCGAGCTTCCCGGTCACGGGACAGCCGGTCCGCGTCGTGATGATCCACGGGGTGCCGTGGTTCGTCACGGCGGACGTGTGCCGGGTGCTGGGCCGCAGCAATCCGAGCGAGGCGGTCAAGATCGTCAAGCAGGTCGACTCCCGCACGGTCGACCTTCGCCGGGTAACCCTCAGAAATTCTGAGGGTTACAGCATTTCCGCAGGTGAGAAACCCTACGCACGTGGAAATCCGATGCTCGGGGTGATCAGCGAGGCCGGCTTCTACACCCTGGTCATGCGGTCGACCAAGCCCAACGCCGGCCCCTTCCAGGAGTGGGTCACCCGCGAGCTCCTCCCCTCCGTCCGCCGCGGGGACACCGACGTCCCCACCCAGCAGCGGCGGATGGCGCAGACCCTGGCCGAGGCGGTCGGGCAGCGGGTCGAGGTCGTGGCGGAGATCGGCCACGAGGATCGGCCCGGGGTGTCCGTCCACTCCGACGGGACGGTGCACTGCCGGCACGGGGAGATGCTCTTCCACGTGCCGACCCGCGAGGAGGACAGCGGGCCGCCGTTCGGCGCGTACTTCTCCTGCCCGGCCGTGGAACGGGTCGGGATCCGCGGCAGCCGGGTGCTCCCGGGCTGTCCGAAGCTCAAGCTGGTCGACCTGGTCCGGCTGCGGCAGGCGGCACACCCCGGACCCGGGCCTGAACCCGAACCCGACCCCGAGCCCGACCGCAGCCCCGTGTACGTGGAGCTGCACGGCGCCCGGATCTACGGGACTCCCCCGCAGATCGCCGAGCTGATGCGCGAGTACGGGCGCTGATCCGACCGCAGAGCGCCGTACGCCTCGCCTGGAGCGAGGCCTACGGCGTTCCCGCAGGCCGGAGGCCCGACAACTGGCCCACGCCCGTGCCTACGCCTCCGTCGCCGCGACCTTCTTCCGCAACCGCAGGATCATCGCCGTCCCCACCGCCAGCGGCACGTACTGCCAGCAGAACGCCCAGCGGTACGCCTCCGCCGAGTAGCCGCCGCCGTTGCCGCGGCTCAGGGCGTCGAGGAGGACGCCGATGCCGAAGAGCGTGATCATCGTGCCGATGAAGCCGCCCATGTTGACGACGCCGGAGGCGGTGCCGAGCCGCTCGACGGGGTTGCGGGCGCGGGCGTAGTCCAGGCCGACCAGGGAGGCCGGGCCGTTGCTGCCCATCACCAGGATGATCCCGGCCAGCAGCCAGAGCGGCGGGTGCCCGCCCGGCCAGGCCAGGACGAGCGCCCAGCCGGCCGCCGTGGTGGCGATGACGGTGAGCACGATCGGCATCCGGGCCCTGGCGGTCCGGGAGAGCACCCGGCCGAAGACGAAGCCGAAGGTCATGTTGGCGAGCACCAGCAGGGTCAGCAGCCCGCCGGCCTCGCCGCGTGACATGCCCTGGGCCTCCACCAGGTAGGGCAGGCCCCAGAGCAGACCGAAGGCGTTGCCGGGGAACTGGGTGGTGAAGTGCACCCAGAGCCCGAGCCGGGTGCCGGGCTCGCGCCAGACCTCCCGGACCTGCCGGCCCACCGGGACCCTGGGGGCGGCCGGGAGCGGGGCGACGGCCGGGCCCGCCGGGGCCTCCCGGAGGAAGAACGCGACCAGCGCGAAGACGGCGGTGCCGAGCAGCGCGGTCCCGGTGAACGTCCGCGTCCACCCCTCGCTGTGCAGTGCCCGGGCGAGGACGACGGTGGTGACCAGGTTGCCGCCCATCCCGGCGAGGCCGGTCAGCTGGGCGACGAACGGGTTCTTCGCGGCCGGGAACCAGCGCGCGGCGATCCGCAGCACGCTGATGAACGTCATCGCGTCGCCGCAGCCCAGTACCGCCCGGGAGGCCAGCGCGGGGGTGAAGGACGAGGAGAAGGCGAAGGCCAGCTGGCCGGCGCTGAGCAGCAGGATGCCGAGCAGCAGCACCCGGCGCGGGCCGAAGCGGTCGACCAGCAGGCCGACCGGTATCTGCATGGCCGCGTAGACCAGCACCTGGAGGATGGAGAAGGTGGAGAGCGCGGAGGCACCGATGCCGAAGCGGTCGGCGGCGTCCAGCCCGGCCACACCGAGGCTGGTGCGGTGGATGACGGCAAGGACGTAGACGCTGACGCCGATCGACCACGCCAGCCAGGCGGCGCGCCCGCCGGGCGGCGGCGGGACGGTGGTGGCCGGGGGTGCGGGCTCGGCGGTGGAACGGGGAGCGGGGACGGACAGGGGGCGGGCTGAACTGGCGGGCTCCACGGGCATAGTGCACCCAGATTAGTCATCCCATCATTGGACGCCCAGACCGGGGGGCCGCGAGGTCGGACACGAACCACCTCAGCCGGTCACCGTCCAGGAGACCGACCTGGTCATGTACCGGTCGCGGAAGGCCTCGTCCCGGACCCAGTCGGTGGTGTCCCGGACGGTGGCCGTCACGGTGGCGCTCCGCCCGGGGGCGAGGTCCAGCCGGGCGGTGTCGAGCCAGCTGCGGTCCGGTGCCTGCGGCTCCACCGGGACCCCGTCCACCTTCCAGTCGACCTGGAGCTGCCGGGCACCGGCCAGCGGCAGCGGGCGGACCTCCAGGCGGGGGCGGCCGGTGACCTCGCCGGGGGCCGGCGCGGGCGTGTCGGTCGGCCTGATCCGGCGGTAGACCTCCTCGATGATGGCCTCCCGCGAGGGCAGGTTGTACGTGCCGCCGAGGGTGCGCATCACCGAGTCCGGGGTGGGCCGGTAGATCCCGTTGGCGCTCCGGTACGCCCCGACCGTCCCGGCGCCGTCCGGGGACTCCGCACCCAGCCAGCGCCACCACTTGGTCTGCTTGCGGCGCATCTCGTCGGCGTTGTCGGTGGAGAGGTTGGGGTAGTCGGTGTCGTCCGGCGCGCTGTCGTACTCGTCGCCGAGGTCGCCCACGGTGTGCCCTATCTCGTGCTGGATGATCCGCCCCGCGTCCGGGCTGCCGCCGGCCAGGGTGGTCACCCCCGTGCCGCCGGCGCCGCCGTACTCGCCGGAGTTGGCCAGCGCGATCAGGTACTGCGGGCCGTCCCCGTCCCCGGCGTAGCGGGCGGTGGCGCTCTCGTCCGCGCAGAGCAGCCGGGCGGTGCCCTCGCACCAGAAGTGCATGCCCAGCGGGGTGCCGGGGTTGCGGCCGCGGTTCTCGGTCTCGGCGATGCCGGAGACCGGGGAGACCACCTCGACCCTCCTTATGTTGAAGAAGCCCTGGTAGGTGCGGAACGGCTCGATCTCCATCAGCGCCCGCCAGGCTCGGTCGGCCTGCTGGCGGAACACGTCCTGTTCGTCGGCGGTGTAGCCGTCGCCGAGCAGCACCAGGGTGATCCGGTTGGCCGGGTCACCGGTCCGCCTTATGTCGACGGTCGGGGCGGTGCCGGCCGCGCGCAGGTCGGCGTGCTGCACGGCGTGCGGCGGCACCGCCCGGTCGGCCGGGGCACCGGGCCCGATCACGCCGAACGGTGAGGGGCCGGCCAGCTCAAGGGCGGCCGGTAGTACGGCGGTGGACACCAGCACGAGCGCGGCCAGACTCCGGACGAGACGGCCAGGGTTGCCAGGCGGCATACGGGTGCGTCCTCGGGGATCCGGTCACCCGGCGTCGCCCGGGTGGTGGACGCGAAGACGTACCCGGCCGGGCGTGTCCCTCCTCCGGTCCGGCGAAAAAGTCACCGACCTGGCCGAACGATCCGGATCACACCGGTCATACCTATGAGTCCGACCAGGTGGATGATCCTTACCGACCGTGACCTCGGCGGCCCCGCCCGGCACCCGCCCGCCCGGGTGGTCCCGCCCCTGCTCCGTGGTCCAGCCCGCCTCCTTACCCCGGCCCTCGCTTCCCCGGCCGCCGGCGGCCGGGCCGCCCCGGACTCAGCCGGCTCGGACTCAGCCGCGCCGCACGTCGAGGACCAGGTGGGTGGCCAGGCCGAACAGCAGGCCCCAGAACGCCGAGCCGATGCCGAACAGGCTCATCCCTGAGGCGGTGGCCAGGAAGGTCACCACCGCCGCGTCCCGGCCGCGCTCCTCGGCGACCGCCGCGGCCAGGCTGCCCTGCAACGAGGCCAGCAGCGCGACCCCGGCGATCACCGCGATCAGCTCCCTCGGCAGCCCGGTGAACAGGCTCACCAGCACCCCGCCGAAGCTCCCCACCAACAGGTAGAGCACGCCCGCCGACATCCCCGCGACATAACGACGGCGCGGGTCAGGATGGCTCTCGGGACCGGCGCAGATGGCGGCGGTGATCGCCGCCAGGTTGACGCCCGGCGAGCCGAACGGCGCCAGCAGGACGGAGAGCCCGCCGGTCGCCCCGATCAGCAGCCGGTCGTCCGGCCGGTAGCCGAAGGCCCGCATCACCCCGAGGCCGGGGGCGTTCTGCGAGGCCAGGACGACGATCGTGAGCGGCAGTGCCAGACCCACCATCGCCGGCCAGGAGAAGGCCGGCACGGTCAGCACCGGCCGGGTGGGTCCGCCCCCGCCCAGGTGCAGCGGCAGCCCGACGGTGACCGCCGCCAGCACCCCGCCGGCCAGCAGCGCGGCCGGGACGGCGTACCGCGGCGCCAGCCGCTTGGCCAGCAGGAAGGCCGCGAAGCTGCCCAGCACCAGGGCGGGTGCGCCCTTCACCGCGCCGAAGATCCCGGCGCCGAAGGAGAACAGGATGCCGGCCAGCATCGCGTTGACGATCCCCGCCGGGACGGCCGCGATCAGCCGCCCGAACAGCCCGGTCACGCCGAACAGCGCCACCACCGCCCCGCTCACCAGGAAGGCGCCGACCGCCTCCCGGTACGGGTACGCGCCGAGGCTGGTCACCAGCAGCGCGGCACCCGGGGTGGACCAGGCGGTGATCACCGGCGTCCTGGTCCACCAGCTGAGCAGCAAGCAGGTCAGCCCGCTGCCGACGGCCACCGCCCAGATCCAGGACGCGGTCTGCGCCTGGTCCAGCCGGCCCGCGGAGGCCGCCGCGAGCACGACCACCAGAGGCCCGGAGAACGACACCACGATGCACACCAGCCCGGCCAGCAACGCCGGGACGGAGGCGTCCCGGCGCAGTGATCGGGGCTCCCCGGGGTGGTCGGTACGACTGTCGGCCGAACGGGTAATCAGCTCCTCTGCCATCCCGGAAGTATCGCGGAGAGACCCCCACGACGGGCCGCTCGAAGATTCCGAAAAAACCTTTGAACTCACCTGCAACCCCCAGTAGGGATGCACGTCTGTACGGATGAAGGGCACGGAGAGCGAGACCGGCGGAGCCGGGGGGCGCTACCGCTCGACAGAAGCGGGCAGCCGGTCACCTTCAACACGCCATCAGCACCATGACCCTGGGGAGACACGTCATGCGCAAGTCCGTTATCACCGCATCTGCGAAGAACATCCGCTCGTTCTCCGGCCGACGCCGCCTCGCCACCATCGCCGCCACCGCCGTCCTCGCGGGCGGCGTCCAGCTGATGACCGCCGACTCCTCCTGGGCTTGCGGGGGCGACACCCGCCTCGGGGGCCCGCTCCCCGCCTCGGTCGGCGAGCACGTCGCACCGGACGCCGCCTTCACCTCCGCCAAGGCCACCGCCACCACGGACGGCAGCTGGAACGAGATCACCGTCAAGGTCACCAACAGGACCGGCCGGCGGGCCGACGGCGCGGAGGCGCAGCTCGGCTTCGCCTTCCTCGGCAACGGGATGCCGCGCGCCCAGGACCTCCGCGTCGAGATGAAGGACTACACCGGCACCTGGAAGCGTCTCGAACTCCAGAAGGGCTGCTACCAGGGCTTCGACATCAACAGCACCCAGCGCCAGCGCATCGTGGACGGACAGTCGATGACCTACACCTTCCGCTACGCCCTGGCCCCCAGCACCCCGAGCGACGTGACCGAGATCCAGCTGGTGACCGACGCCTGGTCCGCAGGCTCCGAGCACCAGGGCGCGACCGACCTCCGCACGGTCAAGATCAACCACCCCGCCGCCCCGAAGCCCACCACCACCGCGAAGCCGACCGCGACGGCCAAGCCCACCGCGAAGCCGTCCGCGACGGCCAAGCCCACCGCCAAGCCGGCCGCCGACGAGACCCCGGCCGCCCCGGCGCCGAAGGCCACTCCCACCGCCACGAAGTCCACGCCGGCCACCACCGCACCGGCCGGCACCCCCGAGCTCGCCCAGACCGGCTCCAGCTCCGCCAACGGCTTCCTCGCCGCCTCCGCCGCCGCCTTCGTCGCCCTCGGCGCCGGCGTCCTGATCGCCGTGCGCCGGATGCGTCCCCAGCGCTGACCGCAACGCACGGAAACCCGAAGGGGCCCTCCTCCGCACGGCGGTGCGGAGAAGGGCCCCTTCAACGTGTCCGGGTCGTCAGCCCCAGGTGATCAGACGCTTGGGCCGCTCCAGCAGCGCGGCCACGTCGGCCAGCACCTTGGAGCCCAGCTCCCCGTCCACCAGACGGTGGTCGAAGGAGAGCGCCAGCGTGGTGACCTGACGCGGGACCACCTTGCCCTTGTGCACCCACGGCAGCTCCCGGACCGCGCCGAAGGCGAGGATCGCGGCCTCGCCCGGGTTGAGGATCGGGGTACCGGTGTCGACGCCGAAGACGCCGACGTTGGTGATGGTGACGGTGCCGCCCTGCATGTCGCCCGGGGAGGTCTTGCCCTGGCGGGCGGTGTCGATCAGCTCGCCGAGCGCGGAGGCCAGCCCCGAGAGGGTCTTGCCGCCCGCGTCCTTGATGTTCGGGACGATCAGGCCGCGCGGGGTGGCCGCGGCGATGCCGAGGTTCACCTGGCCGCGGATGACGATCTCCTGGGCCGCCTCGTCCCACTGCGCGTTGATCTCGGGGTGCCGCTTGATGGCGGTGAGCAGCGCCTTGGCGACCAGCAGCAGCGGGCTGACCCGGACGTCCCGGCCCAGCTCGCCGGTCTCCTTGAGCCGGCGGACGAACTTCATCGTGCGGGTGACGTCGACCTGGACGAACTCGGTGACGTGCGGGGCGGTGAAGGCCGAGGCCACCATCGCCTGCGCGGTCGCCTTGCGGACGCCCTTGATCGGCACCCGGACGTCGCCCGAGACCACGGACGGCACGGCCGCCGCAACGGCGACGGGTGCCTCGGCCGGCTCCGCCACGGGGGCGGCGGGGGCCACCGCGGCGGCGGCCGCGGCAGCGGCGTGCGCGTGCACGTCCTCGCGGGTGACCACGCCGTCCGGGCCGGTCGGGGTGACGGCGCGCAGGTCGACGCCGAGGTCCTTGGCCAGCTTGCGCACCGGCGGCTTGGCCAGCGGCCGCTCGCCGGACGGCTGCTCGGGGACGACCGGCACGACCGGGGCGGGCGCGGGGGCCGGCGCTGCCGGGGCCGCGGGGGCGACGGGCGCGGTGGCGACCACGGTGGTGGTCGTCCGGCGGGCCCGGCGCTGGGTGCCGCCGGTCCGCGGTCCGTAGCCGACCAGCACGGCGCGGCGCTCCGGCTCGGCCGGCTCGGCCTTCGCGGGGGCGGGAGCCGGGACGGACGCCGGCGCTGCGGCGACCGGGGCGGCCGCCGCGGCGGGCGCCTCCCCCGCGACCGCGACCGAGATGATCACGGTGCCGACGTCGACCGTCGCGCCCTCCGGGAAGAACAGCTGCTCGACGACCCCGTTGAACGGGATCGGCAGCTCCACGGCGGCCTTGGCGGTCTCCACCTCACAGACGACCTGGCCGTCCGTCACGGTGTCGCCGGGCTTGACGTACCAGCTGAGGATCTCGGCCTCGGTGAGGCCCTCGCCCACGTCGGGCATCTTGAACTCGCGGAGCGAGCGAACTTCGGTGGTCATCTTCGCTCCCCGGTTCAGTACGCGAGCGCGCGGTCGACGGCGTCGAGCACGCGGTCCAGGTCGGGCAGGAAGGCTTCCTCGACCCGGGACGGCGGGTACGGCGCGTGGTAGCCGCCGACCCGCAGGACCGGCGCCTCCAGGTGGTAGAAGCACCGCTCGGTGAGCCGGGCGGCCAGCTCGGCGCCCATGCCCATGAAGACCGACGCCTCGTGCACCACGATGCCGCGGCCGGTCCGCTTGACCGACTCCTCCAGGGTGGCGAAGTCCACCGGGGAGAGCGAACGCAGGTCGACGACCTCCAGCCGGCGGCCGTCCTCCTCGGCGGCCTTGGCGGCCTCCAGGCAGACCTTGACCATCGGCCCGTAGGCCATCAGCGTGGCGTCCGCGCCGGGGTGGACGATCCGGGCGTCGTGCATGCCCAGGTCCGGGGCGGCGCCGACCTCGCCCTTGTCCCAGTAACGGCGCTTGGGCTCCAGGAAGATCACCGGGTCGTCCGACTCGATGGACTGGCGGAGCATCCAGTGCGCGTCGTGGGCGTTGGAGGGGGTGACCACCCGCAGGCCGGCGGTGTGCGCGAAGTACGCCTCGTGCGACTCGCTGTGGTGCTCCACCGCGCCGATGCCGCCGCCGTACGGGATGCGGACGGTGATCGGCAGCTTCACGTGGCCGAGCGCACGGGCGTGCATCTTGGCCAGCTGGGTGACGATCTGGTCGAAGGCCGGGTAGACGAAGCCGTCGAACTGGATCTCGACCACCGGGCGGTAGCCGCGCAGCGCGAGGCCGATCGCGGTGCCCATGATGCCGGACTCGGCGAGCGGGGTGTCGATCACCCGGCTGTCCCCGAAGTCCTTCTGCAGGCCGTCGGTGATCCGGAAGACGCCGCCGAGCTTGCCGATGTCCTCACCCATCAGCAGGGTCTTCGGATCGTTCTCCAGCGACTTGCGCAGGGCGTCGTTGAGCGCCTTGGCGATGCTGAGCTGACCGGCCATCAGAGGTTCTCCCCCGCCTCGAAGGAGGCCGCGTACTCGACGTACTCGGCCCGTTCCTCATCGACCAGCGCGTGCGGCTCCGCGTAGACGTGGTCGAAGATCAGGGTCGGGTCCGGGTCCGGCATGCTGCGCACGCCCTCGCGCACCCGCAGACCCAGCTGCTCGCTCTCGGCGTCGACCGCGGCGAAGAACTCCTCGTCGGCCAGGCCCTCCTTCTCCAGGTGGGCCTTGAGCCGGGTGATCGGGTCCTTGGCCTTCCAGGCCTCGGTCTCCGCCGCCTGCCGGTAGCGGGTGGGGTCGTCGGAGGTGGTGTGCGCGCCCATCCGGTAGGTGAACGCCTCGATCAGCACCGGGCCGTTGCCGGTGCGGGCGTGGTCGAGGGCCCAGCGGGTGACGGCCAGGCAGGCCAGCACGTCGTTGCCGTCGACCCGGACGCCCGGGAAGCCGAAGCCGGAGGCGCGGCGGTACAGCGGGATCTTGGTCTGGTTGGTGGTGGGCTCGGAGATCGCCCACTGGTTGTTCTGGCAGAAGAAGACCACCGGGGCGTTGTAGACCGAGGCGAAGGTGAAGGCCTCGTTGACGTCGCCCTGGCTGGAGGCGCCGTCGCCGAAGTAGGCGATCACCGCGTCGTCCGCGCCGTCCTTGGTGATGCCCATCGCGTAGCCGGTGGCGTGCAGCGTCTGCGAACCGATCACGATGGTGTAGAGGTGGAAGTTCTTCTCGTTCGGGTCCCAGCCGCCGTGGTTCACGCCGCGGAACATGCCGAGCAGGTTCAGCGGGTCGACGTCGCGGCACCAGGCCACGCCGTGCTCGCGGTAGGTGGGGAAGGCGTAGTCGCCGGTGCGCATGGCCCGGCCGGAGCCGACCTGGGCGGCCTCCTGGCCGAGCAGCGAGGCCCAGAGGCCCAGCTCGCCCTGGCGCTGCAGCGAGGTCGCCTCGGCGTCGAACCGGCGCACCAGCACCAGGTCGCGGTAGAGGGCAAGCAGCTCGTCCGGAGTGGTGGTGAGCGGGTAGTCCGGGTGCTCGATCCGCTCGCCTTCCGGGGTGAGCAGCTGTACGAGCTCCGGCTGGGCGTCCGTACCCGTGGCGCGGAGGGTGTCAGGGACGCCGGGGGCCGCCTTCTTGCGAGCCCTCGCCGTGCTTTTGACGGTCACGTTCACTCCTCGGTCTGTCCGGCCGCCCGGGGTCGCCGGTGACCGGTCCGGTCACCGCCTCGCGGGGCGCGCGTGGGTGTGCGCACCGACTGCGAGGCAGGTGGTGATCCTTTTCCGACGGCGTCCCTCACGAGAACGTTACCCAGCGGCGGCTTCAATCGCGCTTGCGCTAGGACGTCCTAGTTGTTGAGCTCTGACAACTGCGGGTGTGGCGCAGCTCTCAAAATCGGTCGCCTTCAGGACACCTGCGCACGTTATCCGGGTGGAGGCCCGTACGTAAGGGGGTTACCGGCATCGGTTTCCGCCGCAGTGGCCGGATAACGACCCCGGGGAGGGGCGGGCGATAGGTCTTTCATAGGGTGATATGGGAGGCTTTGTGCGTGACTGATAACGGACAAATCAGGGTATTCCTGCTCGACGATCACGAGGTGGTCCGGCGGGGCGTCCACGATCTCCTCTCGGTCGAGGACGACATCGAGGTGGTCGGCGAGGCCGGCACCGCCGCCGAGGCGATCACGAGGATCCCCGCCGTCCACCCCGACGTCGCGGTGCTCGACGTCCGGCTCCCGGACGGCAACGGCGTCGAGGTCTGCCGGGAGATCCGCTCCCGGCTGCCGGAGATCAAGTGCCTCATGCTGACCTCGTTCTCGGACGACGAGGCGCTGTTCGACTCGATCATGGCGGGCGCCTCCGGGTACGTCCTGAAGGCGATCCGCGGCACCGACCTGATCACCGCGGTCCGGGACGTCGCGGCCGGCAAGTCGCTGCTCGACCCGGTCGCCACCAGCCGGGTGCTGGCCCGGCTGCGCAACGGCGGCGAGAAGGAGGACGAGCGGCTGGCCCAGCTCACCAAGCAGGAACGGCGCATCCTCGACCTGATCGGCGAGGGGATGACCAACCGCCAGATCGGCAACGAACTGCACCTGGCCGAGAAGACGGTGAAGAACTACGTCTCCAGCCTGCTCGCCAAGATGGGCATGGAGCGGCGCACCCAGGCCGCCGCGTTCGTCGCCCGGCACCAGGCCGACCAGCACTACTGACCGGCCGTCCGCAGCCGGTCCCCCCTGTCGCATACAGACAACTGACGGTTTGTCAAGGACCCCCGCCAGGGGGCCCTAACCTCGGGCTGTGACTTTCAGCCAGACCCTCGCCTGCGCCCCGGCCCGCCCCGACCTCTCCGCTCCCCCGATAGGGACCCTCAGCCCGCCCGTCCCGCACGCGGCCCTGGCCGAAGTCCTGCGCCGTTACCGGGTCGGACGTCTGCTGACCGCCGAGCCGGTCGCCGAGGGCCTGCTGAACCGGGGCTACCGCGTGACCACCGAGGCCGGGGCGTACTTCCTGAAGTGCTACGTCGACGCCGCCACCGCCGACCGCCGCTCGATCGCCGACCACCACCGCGCGATGGCCGCGCTGCACGCCCTCGGACTGCCGGTCGCGCCCCCGCTGGGCTGTGCCGAACGGGCCGGCACGGTGGCCGCGTTCGGCGGCCGGCTGTTCGCGCTCTTCCCCTGGGTGGATGGCCGACACCGGCACGGTACCGACCTCTCCCTGTCGCAGTGCGACGCGCTCGGCGCGCTGCTCGGCCGCCTGCACGGCGCGCTCGACGACGTCTGCGCCCCGGTCGCACAACCCGCCGGCTACCGCACCGCCGACCCGCTGGACAGCGCCGCACTCGCCCGCGACCTCCGGCGGCGCGCCCGCGAGCACCGCCCGCACGGCGAACTGGACGGGCTGGTCGAGCGGCGCCTCACCGAGCGGCTGGACCTGCTCGCCGAGTACGCCCACCGTCGTCCGGCCCCGCAGGCCGCCCCGCCCACCGGCTGGACGCACGGCGACTTCCACGGGCTCAACCTGCTGCACCTGGACGACCGGGTCTCGGCCGTCCTGGACTGGGACAAGCTGGGGCAGCAGCCGCGCGCCGAGGAGGCCGTCCGCGCCGCCACCCTGGTCTTCAACGACCGGACGACGGGGGCGCTCGACCTCGTCCGGGTCCGGCACTACTCGCAGGCCTACCGGGCCACCGGGGCCGCCACGGCGGAGCACCTGGCGGCCGCCGTGCACCGGGTCTGGTGGGAACGGCTCAACGACTTCTGGATGCTCCAGTGGCGCTACCAGCGGGCGGACCACCGGGCCGACCCGCTCTACCCCGCCTCGGCGGGCCAGTTGGCGTGGTGGTGCCAGGAGTACGAGCAGGTCCTGGACGCCTTCGCCAACTGACCCGGACGCCTTCGCCGACCGACCCGGCAGCCCGGGCCGACGACCGGCCGGGCGGCCGACGGGTCCGGGCCGACGACCGGCCCGGACCCGTATCCGTACCCGCTGCGGGCCGTCAGCCGGCCCGCGTGGTCAGTTCCCGCCGCCGATCGGAGGGGTCGCCCCACCCGTGGGGATCCCCGGCTTCGTCGGCGGCGCCTGGGTTCCGGTCGCCCCGCCCCCGCCCCCGGTGCCGGTCGTCGGGGTGCTGCTCGCCCCGCCGCCGGTCGTCGGGGTGCTGCTCGACCCGCCGGTGGGCGTGCCGGTCGCCGACATGCTGGACGTCGGCGTCCTGGTGCCGGTGGCCGGCATGGTCGGGGTCGTCGTGTGCTTGCCGGTGGGCTGGCTGGCCGGCGGGCTCTGGTTGTTGCCGTTGTCCGTCGGCTGCTGCGGCCGCCGGCTGCTGCTCTGCGCGGTCGGCGCCGTGGTCGAGGTCGAACCGGTGGTGGGCGTGACGGCCTCCGGCGAGGTGACCACCGAGACCGGCGCGCTGGGCGTCGGGGTCGGGTTGTGGCCGCCTGCGCCTCCGTCGCCGCTGAGCGCGAGCGCGATCCCGACGCCCGACGCGACCAGCACCGCCGCGGCACCGGCCAGCCAGGCCCACGGCCCGCGCCGCCGGCCGTGGCCGTCACCGTCGCCGCCGTCGCCCGGGCCCTCGCCGCCACCGCCGTACGGCCCGCCGGCGCCCGGGTAGGGCGAGGCCGGCGTGTGCGGGCCGCCGGGCGGCTGGTACGGCAGCATCGTGGTCTGGTCGCCCGGTACGGCGGACCCGGCCCCGAGGACGGCCGTCTCGTCCGTGCCGATGACCGGGGTGGCACCGCTGTGGCCCTGGCCGGCCGCCGCCAGCCCGGCCGCCGCGGCACCGGCCGCCCAGGCCCCGCCGGCGCCGTGCATCTCGCGCAGCGCGTGCTGGAGGTGGGCGCGGAACTCGTCGGCGTCCTGGAAGCGGTCGTCCGGGTTCTTCGCCAGCGAGCGCAGCACCAGCGGGTCGAGCCCGGCCGGCACCCGCGGGTTGGCCTGCGACGGCGGCACCGGCATGTCCTGCACGTGCTGGTAGACCACCGAGAGCGGGGTGTCGCCGGTGAACGGCGGGCGCAGCGTCAGCAGCTCGTAGAGCATGCAGCCGGCCGCGTACAGGTCGGAGCGGTGGTCGACCGGCTTGCCGAGCGCCTGCTCGGGCGAGAGGTACTGCGGGGTGCCCATGACCATGCCGGTCTGGGTCATGGTGCTGGCGGTGCCGGTCAGCGCGCGGGCGATGCCGAAGTCCATCACCTTGACCGCGCCGGTGGTGGTGATGATGACGTTGGCCGGCTTGATGTCGCGGTGCACGATGCCGTGCCGGTGGCTGTAGGCGAGCGCCTCCAGCACCCCGGCGATGATGATCAGCGCCTGGTCGACGGGCGGCGCCTCCTCGTCCACCAGCAGCTCGCGGACGGTCCGGCCCTCGACCAGCTCCATCACGATGTACGGCGTGGACTCGTCCCCGACGTACTCCTCGCCGGTGTCGTAGACCGCGACGATCGAGTGGTGGTTGAGCGCCGCGACGGCGTGCGCCTCGCGCGTGAAGCGCAGCCGGGCGATGTCGTCCTGGGCGAGTTCGCCGCGGAGCAGCTTGACGGCGACGGTCCGGCCCAGCCGGATGTCCTGGGCCGCGAACACCTCGGCCATGCCGCCGCGGCCGAGCCGGTGGGTCAGCCGGTAGCGGCCGTCGCCGACCGTGCCGAGCGGTGCCGCGGTGCCGCGACCGGGCGTCTGCGGGCCGCCGACGTACGGCGGGAGTGCAGTGGTGGCGGCGCCGTCGCTACCGGCACCGGGCGCGTACGGGGCCTCGCCGGCCGGACCGGACGCCCGGGCACCCTCGTCGTCCGGTTGCTGCGTCTGTGCCATCGCTCCTCGCCCCGGGCCTTCGCTCGGATCGCGGTGCCCTGTCGCCTCGTGTCCCCGAACGCTACCGCCTCCGGCCGTCACCCGTAGCACGCCCGATCCGGGCGTACCGCGTCAGAGCAGGCCATTCCGGTCGGCCGGGATGTCCAGGTGGAGAACGGCGGCCGTCCCGCGCGGGCTCTTCGTGGTACCGGTGCTCTTCTCCGACTTGGTCACCACGATGGCGATGATGATGATCGCCAGCACGATCACGCCGATGATGATGCCGACGATCACCAGCGCCGTGGAGCAGCCGCCGCTGTTCGACGCGGGGGCCGGCTGGAACGGCGGCATCGGCTGCGGCGGCGGGGTGTGCGCCTGCTGCGGGAAGGGCTGCGGGGTCTGGAAGGCCGGCGGCGGCGTCTGGAACTGCTGCGGGAAGGGCTGCGGCGTCTGCTGGATGTGCGGCGGCGGGGTCTGGAAGGCCGGCGGCGGCGTCTGGAACGGCTGCTGCTGGAACGGCTGCGGGGTCTGCGGCGCCTGCGGTGCGGCGTGCACCGAGCGCGGGCCGTCGGTGATCAGCAGCGGGGTGCTGGCGGCGAGGGAGTTGCCGTTGGCGCCGCCCTTCTCCGCCGCGATCAGCCGCTCCGCCTCGTCGCGCATCGCCGCCGCGCTCGGGAACCGGTGCGCCGGGTCCTTGCGCAGCGCCTGCGCGACGAAGGCGTCCACCGCCGGGCCGACCGCCCGGTTGTACGCGGACGGCGCGGACGGCTCCTCCTGGACGTGCTTGTAGGCGATCGAGAACGCCGAGTCGCCGTCGAAGACCAGTCGGCCGGTGAGCATCTCGAAGAGCATCACGCCGACCGAGTAGAGGTCGGAGCGGGCGTCCACCGGCTTGCCGAGCGCCTGCTCGGGCGAGAGGTACTGCGGCGTGCCGACGACCATGCCGGTCTGGGTCATCGACGTGACGCCGCTGTCCAGCGCGCGGGCGATGCCGAAGTCCATCACCTTGACGGTGCCCTTGCGGTCGAACATGACGTTGCCGGGCTTGATGTCACGGTGCACCAGGCCCTGGTCGTGCGAGGCCTCCAGCGCGTTCAGCACGCCGACGGTGATCCGCAGCGCCTCCTCCACGGGCATCGCGCCGTACTGCGCGACCGCCTCGTTGATCGCGTCGCGCAGGCCCTTGCCGTCGACCAGCTGCATCACGATGAACGGGGTGCTGGAACCGTCCGGGGCGATGTCCTCGCCGCTGTCGTAGACGGTGACGATGTTGGTGTGCTCCAGCCGGGCCACCGACTGCGCCTCGCGGCGGAACCGCTCCTTGAAGGTGTCGTCCCGGCCCAGCTCGGCGTGCATGCTCTTCAGCGCGACCTGGCGGTCCAGCACGTTGTCGTAGGCGAGGTGCACCGAGGCCATGCCGCCCTCGCCGAGCACCCTCTGCAGCACGTACCTGCCGTTGCCCAGGGAGTGGCCCTCGACCGCCGCGTTGCCGTGCTCGCTCATGGTCCTCTGCTCCCCCTCGGCGCGGCCGTGGCGCCGCAACCGTGACGTTCGGTCTCGTCCGTGCGTACTGCGGGGCCGGCCCGTCGGCCTGCCCGCCCCTGTCGCGGCGGCTCACCCGGCCTGCGACAGGGGCCAAGGGTATCGGCTCGCGGCGACGGTGATCGGCGCAGGGCCGACACTGTGTCCGAGCCGCGATCCGGCACCGGTGGTCCGGCGTGCGCCGGTCCGTCCGGCAGCGGGTGGTGGCGGTACGTCCCACCGCCCGGTCCGCCCCCGGCCGGGCCCCGCACCGGCGGGAAGGGCCTACAGGTAGGGGCCGGAACGGATGCCGCGGCCCTCGCCGGGCTCCTCGCCCTCCTGCTCGCCGCCGTGCAGACCGGGCGGCAGCGCCCGGCGCATCTGCTCCAGCTGCGCCCGCGCCGCCATCTGCTGGGCGAACAGCGCGGTCTGGATGCCGTGGAAGAGCCCCTCCAGCCAGCCCACCAGCTGGGCCTGCGCGATCCGCAGCTCGGCCTCGGTGGGGATGGAGTCCTCGGTGAACGGCAGCGACAACCGCTCCAGCTCGGCGACCAGTTCGGGCGCCAGGCCGAGTTCGAGCTCCTTGATGGAGCTGGCGTGGATGTCCTTGAGCCGCGCCCGGCTGGCCTCGTCGAGGGGGGCCGCCCGGACCTCCTCCAGCAACTGCTTGATCATGCTGCCGATCCGCATGACCTTGGCGGGCTGTTCCACCATCTCGGTCACCGGGAGTTCGCGCGGCCCGTCACCGTCGTCGTCCCCCGCCGAGCCCGCGAAACCGTGGCCCACCGGCAGCCCGTCCGGTCCGACGATCAGCACCTTCTGGCCGTCCTGCGACTGCCCGCCCATGGCCTGGTACAGCTCCTGCGGCGAGCGCTCGTTCATCGGATTCGTCATGAACAACATTCTCCCTCACTGGGGTTGCCCGGACGGAAGCCCCCGGCCGCCCCGTCTCCGGCCGTTCCGCCCGTCACCGGGCACGACCGTACGCCCCCGCGCGGCGTCCCGGCATCCGTACGGATACTCAGTTCGCGCGCGGGGGCGTCGGGCCCCGCCCGGGGTCAGCCCTTGCGCAGGCGCAGGCCGATCAGTCCCAGCCCGCAGCCGATCAGCCCGAGCCCGGCACCGAGCGGCAGCTGGACCGTGGAGGCGTCGCCCCACCGGGCGGGGATCACGGCGGGGCCGGTCGCGGCGGCCTGCTGGGCGGCCGGGCCGGCCGCCAGGGCCGCGCTGTCGGGGGCGGCGTCCCCGTCCGCAGCGGTGGCGTCGGGTCCGGCCGCCGCCTGGTTCTGACCGGCCTCGGCGGGCTGGGCGGGGGCCTGCTCCGGCAACCGGTCGGGAGCCTGCGCGGGGGCCCGGTCCCAGGTCCGGTCCGGGGCGGCGTCGGCACGCTCGGGCGCCGATGCCGGCCGGTGCCGGTGCCCGGCCGCGTCCGCCCAGGGCCCGTCGGCCCCCGTCCCCGGACGGGGGCGGACGCCCTGGTGCCGCGGTGGTGCGTCGGCCGGTCCGGAGACGTCCGACGAGGGCTCCGAAGCCGGGGCCGCGGCGGGCACGGGCGGGCCGGACGGCGACGGCGACGCGCTCGCCCCGTCCGTCGGCACGGCGCTCGGCGCGGCCCCGGAGGACGGCCAGGCCGGGGGCGCGGGGTCGGTCACCGCCCCCGCGGACGGCGAGCCGGACCGCCCCGGACCGGTGGCCGGCGCACTGACGGGCCCGGACGGCCCGGCCGACGTCGAGGGCCCCGCCGGCGTCGACGGCCCGGCCGACGTCGAAGGCTCTGCGGACGTCGAAGGCTCTGCGGACGCCGGGGGCTCCGCGGACGCCGGGGGCTCCGCGGACGCCGAGGGTTCCGCCGGATCGGCCACGACGGACGGACCGGCCGCCACGGACGGGTCGGCCGGGACGGACGGGTCGGCCGGGACGCCGGTCCCGAAGGCCGCCCCCGCCCCGGACTGCTGTTCCGAGGGAGCAGTCGCCGCGACCGCCACCGGAGCGATGCCCAGCGGAACGGCGACTCCGAGCGCCGCCACCGCCAGCAGCAGCCGGAGCCGGCGGCCGGCCCGGCGACGGCCGGCGTCCCTGCGGGTGGGTCGGCCGCGGCCCCGGGTACAGCGGCGGCACGGCGCGGCGGGCAGCAGCCCGGGGAACGTCTTCGAAGGTGCGGCCACGGTCGAGGTCCTTCCGACGGCCGACCGCGCACGGGGGCGGGGTCGGCGGCGGGACAGCTCCCGACCAGATTCACACAATCCGGCATTCCGGGCATTTCGAACGGCTGTGCACCAACCGCCCCGCCGCCCCCGCGCCCGCGGCGGCCGCCGTCAGGCCCGCAGCACCACCTTGCCGACCTGCTCGCCGGCGGCCAGCACCCGGTGCGCCTCGGCGGCATCGGTCAGCGGCAGCACCCGGTCGATCACCGGCCTGACCACCCCGGACTCGACCAGCGGCCAGACGTGCTCGCGCACCGCCGCCACGATCGCGGCCTTCTCCGCCAGCGGCCGCCCGCGCAGGTTGGTGGCGATCACCGCGCCGCGCTTGCGCAGCAGCGTGTTGAGGTCGATCTCGCCCTGCACGCCGCCCTGCAACCCGATGATCACCAGCCGGCCGTTGACCGCCAGTGCGTCCACGTTCCGCTGCAGGTACTTGGCGCCCATGATGTCCAGGATCACGTCCGCACCCGCGCCGCCGGTGGCCTCCCGGAGCACCTCGACGAAGTCCTGCTCGCGGTAGTTGATCGTGATGTCCGCGCCCAGCTCGGCGCACCGCGCCAGCTTCTCCGCGCTGCCCGCCGTCACCGCCACCCGGGCGCCGACCGCCTTGGCCAGCTGGATCGCCATCGTCCCGATGCCGCTGGCGCCGCCGTGCAGCAGCACCGTCTCGCCCGGACGCAGGTGGGCGGTGAGGAAGACGTTGGACCAGACCGTCGAGACCACCTCGGGCAGCGCCGCGGCCTCCTCGACGGTGAGGCCCTTCGGCACCGGCAGCAGCTGCCCGGACGGCACCGCCACCAGCTGCGCGTAGCCGCCGCCGGCCAGCAGCGCGCAGACCTCGTCGCCGACCGCCCAGCCGGCCACCCCGGGCCCGAGCGCGACGATCCGGCCCGCGCACTCCAGTCCGGGGTAGGACGGGCTGCCGGGCGGGGGGTTGTAGAAGCCCTGCCGCTGGAGCAGGTCGGCGCGGTTGACCGCGGTGGCCGCCACCTCGACCAGGACCTCGCCCTCGCCGGGCACCGGGTCCGCCACCTCGGCCCAGACCAGTGCCTCGGGCCCGCCGGGTTCAGGAATCGTCATCGCGTACATGCCCCGAAGCTACTGCGTACCGGCCACCGCGCGGAGGCGCCCCGCGCGGCCCGGGTCGGCGGCCGGCCACAACCGGCCGCGACCGGCCGCGACCGGCTTCCGCCGCCGAACGGGGCCGTGGTTTCCGGGCCGTGACACCTGCTCCGCCCGGCCGCGCCGCCCCGGCACCGACACGCCCGGGCAGCCACCCCGGTCCCACGCCGCCCGGCGGCCACGCCATCCTGGACGGGTGACCAATGGTGAGCAGCCCTCCGAGCCGGACGAGACCGGCGTCCGGCACCGCCTGCCGGGGCGCCGCACCGGCCGTGCGGAGTCCGACGTGGAGGCGGGCGACCGGGTCATCATGCCCGCGCGCAAGCCCCGGGCACCCCTGCGCCAGGTGTCCGGGCGGCTGCTGCTGGCACTCGGCGTGCTGGTGGCCACCACCGTGATCGTCTGGCTGGACCGCGCCGGCTACAACGACAACGCGGGCGGGGGCGTGGACCTCCTCGACGCGGCCTACTACGCCACCGTGACGCTCTCCACCACCGGGTACGGCGACATCACCCCGTTCAGCGACAGCGCCCGGCTCACCAACATCTTCGTGATCACACCGCTGCGCGTGCTCTTCCTGATCATCCTGGTCGGCACCACGCTCGAAGTGCTCACCGAACGCACCCGCCTGCAGTGGCGGATCGGACGCTGGAGGTCCGCAGTGAGGGAACACACCGTCGTGATCGGCTACGGCACCAAGGGCCGCAGCGCCGTCGACACCCTGCTCGGCCAGGGCGTCCGCCGGGACGAGATCGTGGTCGTCGACCCGCAGCGCAAGGTCATCGAGCAGGCCACCCTGGACGGACTGGTCGGTGTGGTCGGCGACGCGACCCGCACCGACACCCTGCTGCGCGCCGAACTCCCCCGCGCCTCCCGCGTCGTCGTCGCCCCCGAACGCGACGACACCGCCGTCCTGATCACCCTGACCGCCCGTCAGCTCAACAAGGCCGCCACCGTGGTCGCCGCCGTCCGGGAGGACGAGAACGCCCCGCTGCTCCGCCAGAGCGGCGCCGACGTCGTGGTCACCAGCTCCAGCTCCGCCGGCCGGCTGCTCGGCATGTCGATGCTCAGCCCGCACGCCGGCGCGGTGATGGAGGACCTGCTCACCTACGGCACCGGCCTCGACATCTACGAGCGCCCGGTCACCCGGGCCGAGGCCGGGCACAGCCCACGCGAGTGCGCGGACCTCGTCGTCGCGGTGGTGCGCGGCCGGCGGGTGCTCAACTTCAACGACCCGGAGGCCGCCACCCTCCACCTCACCGACCGGGTCATCACCATCCGGCCGGCCGTCTCGCCCGCCGGCTGAGGCCCGGAACGGCCCGGAATCGGGACGGCCGGGCCGGCCCGGAAGCCGGCCGGTCAGGGGGTGTCCAGCAACTCCACCGCCTCGCCGGCCGCCACCCCGCCGGGCGGCACCACCGCGAGCGCCTCGGCCCGGGCCAGGCCGCGCAGCATCGCCGGCCCGTCGAAGGCCAGCGGGACGGCGCCGCGCAGGGTCCGGCGGACCGGCAGCAGCCGGGTGTCCGCCGGGTGGCCGGGCAGCTCGACGGCGGCGGGCGCGAGCACCGGCTCACCGGCCGACCGGCCGCCGCGGGCGTGCAGCAGCGGCAGGGCCAGCGTGACGGTGCCGGCCACCGCGGCCAGCGGATTGCCGGGCAGGCCCACCAGGTGACGGCCGCCCGGGAGCTCGGCGAGCAGCATCGGATGACCGGGGCGGACGGCCACCCCGTCCACCAGCAGCCAGCCGCCGGCCTCGGCGAGCGCCCGGTGCAGGAAGTCGACCGGCCCGGCGGCTGTTCCCCCGGTCGTGACCACCACGTCCGCGGCGGAGTGCCGGACGGCGTCCCGGAGCAGCCCGAAGTCGTCCCGGACGGCGCGCACCGCGCCCACCTCGGCGCCGGCCGCGCGCAGCCACGGCGGCAGCAGCGGGCCGAGCGCGTCCCGGACGAGGCCGGGGCGCGGCAGCCCGGAGCCGAGCAGTTCGTCGCCCAGGACGAGGAGTTCGACCACCGGACGGCGGCGGACGGCCAGCCGGTCGTGGCCGCTGGCCGCGGCCAGGCCCAGCACGGCCGGGCCGACCCGCGTACCGGCCGCGAGCAGCACCTCGCCCCGGCGGCACTCCTGGCCGCGCGGGCGGACGTCCTGACCGGTGGTCAGCGAGCCCGGGGTCCGGTCGTGCAGCAGCACCCCGTCCTGCGCGCCGTGCTCGCGCCGGAGCACGGCCGTGGCGCCGGGCGGCAGCTGGGCACCGGTGGCGATCTCGACGGCCGCGCCGTCGGCCAGCGGCGCCCCGGCCGGCTCACCGGCCAGCAGCCGCCCGGCGACCCGCCAGGGGCCCGGCCCGGAGACGGCCCAGCCGTCCATCGCCGAGGTGTCGAAGGCGGGCAGGTCGGTGAGCGCGGTGAGCGGCTCGGCCAGGGTGCGGCCGAGCGCCCCGGCCAGGTCGAGCAGCTCGGGCGGCAGCGGGCGCGACCCGGCGCGGCGGGCGGTCTCCCGGGCCTGCCCCCAGGTGAGGGCCGGCGGTCCGGCGGGCTTCAGGCCGAGCACGGGGGCCTCCTCGGCCGTGCTCACGGCTGTTCCGGCCCGGCCGCCGCCACCCAGCGCGCGGCCAGCTCGGCCGTGCGCCGGGACGCCGCGGCGACCGCCTCCGGGCCGCCGCCCTGCTGCGCCGCCGCGTAGCCGACCAGGAAGGCGGTCAGCGGCGCGGCGGGCCGGGCCACCCCGTGTGCGACCACCCGGGCGAGGTCGAGCAGTCCGTGGACGTCGACGTCCAGGTCGATCCCCAGCTCTTCCGCGACCTCGGCGATCCAGTCATCCAGCGTGCGCTCCATGGGCCCCATGCTGCCTGATCACCGGTTTCGCGGGGGTGTTTGCCCGGTGAGCGGCGCGCGTCGTTTCCCTCACACGGGTACCGGGGGCAGCGTGAGACCTCTCGTACCGGGCCACCCGGGACGTGTCCGACCGGGACGTGTCCGACCGGGGCGCGCGCCCGGTGGGGACCGTCGGCCCCGGACTACCCCCGCTCCCGCTCGCGGGCGCGCTCCAAGTCCTCCCAGGTGTCGCAGTCGTAGGTGACGTCGTCGGTGTCGGCCAGCCGCAGCGTCCGCAGGCCGCCGGTCAGGCGGCGCAGCGGGAGACCGGCCGGTTCGCCGAGGGCGGCGAGGGCCGTGCGCAGGGCGGCGGTGCGGTAGGCGGCGGCGAGCGGCTGGTCGCGGCCGGCGGCGTCGACCATGACGACGGCCTCGGTCTCCCGGTCCGCCCCGGCGAGCGCGGCGGCGAGCCGGCGGACGGTCCGCTCGTCCAGGAACGGCAGGTCGGCGGCGAACAGCAGCACCGCGTCGGCCGTGACCTCGGCCAGGCCGGCCGCGACGGCCGCCACCGGCCCGCCACCCGGCGGCCGCTCACGGGTCCAGCGCACGCCGGTGCGGGTGGTGGGCCGGGCCGGGCCGACCACCACGGTCGTCCGGGCTCCGGCGCAGGCGGTGAGCACCCGGTCGAGCAGGGTCGTCTCGCCGACGGTGAGGCCGGGCTTGTCCACTCCCCCGAGCCTGCGGGCGGCGCCACCGGCCGGCACGATCACGTCGAACGGCGTCATGCGGCCAGTATCCGCCCCGGGCCGGCCGGGCCCGGTTCAGTCCTCGGGTTCGTCCTCGACGATCTCGGCGTCGACGATCCCGTCGTCCTCCTCCGGCTGCCGGTGGCGGGCGGTGTTGGCGGCGGCGCTCAGCTCCAGGATGGCCGGCAGGGTCAGCTCCCCGTACCGCTCGTTCATCGCGGTGGCCAGCTCCTCCGGGTCGTCCGGGTGCTCGGCGAGCAGCCGGTCGAAGTCCTGCAGGTACTCGCCGGTGAAGGCGAGCACCCGGCCGGCGTCGTCGCCCTGGCCGGGCGCCCGGTGGCCGGCGATCACCCGCTCGGCGCCGAGTTCGGCGATCCGGCCGAGGTTGCGGCCCCAGACGACGCGCTCCGCGGGGGTGGTGTCGGCGGTCCAGACGTGGGTGCCGTTGTAGACGAAGTCCCCGGCGATCACGGTGCGGATGCCGGGCACGTGCACCACGGTGGAGCCGCCGCAGTCGCCCTGGCCGAGCAGCAGC
The DNA here is from genome assembly GCF_042266225.1 of Kitasatospora sp. NPDC056181. Classification (NCBI taxonomy): domain Bacteria; kingdom Bacillati; phylum Actinomycetota; class Actinomycetes; order Kitasatosporales; family Streptomycetaceae; genus Kitasatospora; species Kitasatospora sp. NPDC056181. The sequence goes on along the minus strand of NZ_JBHJUK010000058.1, from coordinate 1,970 downwards.
ACCGGGATCACCTGGCGGTCGATCATCAGCGGCTGGGGCAGCAGCGGGGCGGGCACCAGCGGGTGGTCGGGGATGTCGTCCCCGTAGACCGGCTTCCACTGCGCGACCTTGGCGGCGGCGGTCCGCAGGATGCCGTCCACCACCGGCGGGGCGGCGAGCAGCTGCGCGTCCGGGAAGAGCCTGAGCACCTCCTCCGCGCCGAAGTAGTGGTCGGGGTGGTGGTGGGTGATGACGATGGCCAGCAGCCGGCGGCCCTTGCCGGCCACCCACTCGGCCAGTTCGCGGCCGGCGCTGCGGGTGAGCTGGGCGTCGACCAGGATCGCGGTGCGCTCACCGAGGATCAGGGTGGAGGTGGCGAAGAAGGCCGATTCGGGGCCGGTGAAGACGGCGGTCTCCAGCGGCCCGGCCGCCGGCGCCTCCGCGGCCCCGTTCCTCCCCGGGCCGGTGCCGGTGGTGTCCGCGGCGCCCGCACGCTCCGCTCCGGCGCTGTCCTCGGGCGGGGACGACGTCACTGGCTGCTCCCTCTGGTTCGGCGGTCGGACTTCCTGCGCCCTACAGCATGGGAGTACGACCCGCCGAATGCCCGGAAGGCGCGCCCGGCGGGGGCGCCTTCCACGGTGACGCCCGCCGCCGCGCGAGCGGCCGCGGGCGTCACCGGACGGGCCGGTCTCAGGCGGCGAGCGCCTTGGCCTTGCGCTCCGCGTCCTCCAGCGCCCGGGCCTTGGAGTCGGCGGCCTGCTGGACGAAGCCGGCCATCGCCGGGACGACCGGCGCGAGGGTGAACTCGGGGACGATGAAGTCGACCTCCAGCGAGAGCATCCCGGTCAGCACCTTCTCCAGGTAGGTAGTGACGAACTCGTACGGCTCGCGCGGGGCGCCGGGTGCGTAGGAGCCGCCGCGCGCCGCGACCACCGTGACCGGCTTGCCCGCCGCCGAGGGGCTCTCCCCCGCCGTGCGGCCGACCAGGATCACCTGGTCCAGCCAGGCCTTGAGGCTGGACGGGATCGTGAAGTTGTACATCGGGGTGCCGATGACGACGGCGTCGGCCTGCTCCAGCTCGCTCATCAGCTCCTCGCGCAGGGCGAAGGCGGCGGCCTGCGCGGGGCTGCGCCCGCCGGCCGGGACGGCGCTCGCGGAGATGCCGTCGGCGTCCAGGTGCGGCACCGGCCGGGCGGCCAGGTCGCGGTGGATCACCGTGCCGTCGGGGTGCTGGGCCTGCCAGGCGGCCCGGAAGGCGGCCGAGACCTCGCGGGAGACCGAGCCGTCGGTGAAGGCGGACGAGTCGATGTGCAGCAGGGTGGGCATGGCGGACCTCCATCGGATTAGTAGCTGCTTTTTCCCCCGCAGCTGCAAGTACCGTAGCAGCTTACTTTTCTGCAGTCACTAGGGGCGGACCGGTACGCTGTACGCATGGCCCAGCACGAGGTAGCGACCGACGAGGCCCACGCGCTCCCCGCGGAGTGCGCGGCGGGACCGGTCTGCACCGGTGCCGAAGTGGCGCTGACCCGGGTCTTCACGCTGCTCGGCAAGCGCTGGACCGGCCTGATCGTGGCCGTGCTCACCAACAACGGGCCCGGCTACTTCTCCGAACTGCGCCGCGCCATCCCCGGCATCAGCGAGCGCATGCTCTCCGACCGCCTCACCGAGCTGGCCGAGGCCGGGCTCGTCCTGCGCCAGGTCGACGAGGGACCGCCGCTGCGCGTCAGCTACCGGCTCACCGAGGCCGGCGCCGCGCTGCGCCCCGCCCTCACCGAGCTCGCCCTGTGGGCCGACCGCCACCTGCCGGCGAGCGCGCTCAGGCCGCCCGGCGGCTGCTGAACCGCGGCCCGGACGGCACCGCCCCGGAACGACGAAGAGCGCTCGGGCCCGCCTGTTTCCCACAGGCGGGCCCGCGCGCCAGGCTCTTATAAAACAAAACGATCCCACCAGACAGGTGTTTATAGCGTATTCCGTGGTGGGGGTGGTAAAGT